>NZ_JADDIL010000189.1:0-1754 GCF_020826795.1 Microtetraspora sp. AC03309
TGGCTGGGGTGGAGGTGGCCGGATCGGGGATCACCGTGTCGAGTGCCCCGGCGTGACCGATGAGGCGGAGCAGGGCCTCCTCGGCGGAGGGGCGGTCGCCGGGATCGGAGACCAGGCAGTCGGCGACCAGGTCGCGCAGTTCCCCGTCGAGCGGATCGAGGTTCGCGGCCCCGTGCGCGAGCCGGTCCGCCCCTTCCGCGAACGGGGTCCGCCCGCCGGCCGCGAAGACCATCGTGGCGGCCCAGGAGAAGAGGTCCGCCGGGGCGCCCGCCGGATCGCCCCGCAGCTCCTCCGGGGTCAGCCACGCGGGATCGGGCTCGGTGCCGTGGCAGAGCAGGCGGGGTCCGTCCGGGCCGAGCAGTACACGCCCCGGCTGGAGACGGACGTGCTCGACGCCCGCGCGGTGCAGGGCCGCGACGGCGGTCATGGTGGCGATGGCCAGCCGGTGCAGCGCGGTCCCGGCGACCGGCCCGGAGGTCCGTACGACCTCGTCCAGGCCGGGGCCGTCCACGTACTCGCTGACCAGGAGGCCGGGGTAGCCGTCGAGGAGGAGCACGGTGCCGATGACCGCCGTACGGCGCAGGGCGGCGACGAGGTCGGCCCACCCGGGCGCCGGCGGGCGCGGGAGGCGCGTGACGACGACCCGCCCGCCGTCGGGCGACGCCGCCAGATGGACGCCGGGCACGAGCGACCCGAGCAGGTGGTAGGGCCCGAGCCGGGTGGGTTCACCGGGAGGGATCGGGGCGACGGGGGGCATCTGGGTCAGCTCCGGGTGTAGTAGAGGAGCAGGTCGTCGGTGTCCTCCGCGGCGGGGATCTCCGCGAGCACTCTCTGCTCCCTGCCGCGGGTGTCGAGGACGATCACCCGGTGGGTCTTCTTCCCGTCGGGATCGTGGACGATGAGGTGCGCGTCGTCGTACCAGCCGAGCAGGCTCATGTCCGGAGAGGGGAGCGCGATGGACGCCTGTCGTACCCCGGTGGCCCGGTCCCAGAGGCAGAGGCTGCCGCCGCTCGGACAGAAGGTGACGAAGAGGCGGCCGGAGGGCGAGAACGTGCGGCGACCGTAGCTCTGTCCCACCCAGCGGAGGGTCCGAAGCTCGCGCCCGGCGAGGTCGCGGAGGCGCAGGCCGTTCCCGGTCCCGGTCTCGTATCCCACCGCGACGCCGGAGCCGTCCGGCAGCCAGGCGAACTGGCTCTCACCGCCGCGCGCCTCGTCGTCGGTGTCCACCAGCATGGCGGTGCGGGCCGCCGGGTCCACGAGGACGAATCCGCTGGGCCGAGGTTTCTCCCCGGGGACGGACAGGGTGAGCAGCAGGCGTTTCCCGTCCCGGGACCAGGTGGGCCGTTCGAGGACACCCGGCACGGTCACGGTCGGGGTCACGGTGAACTTCCCGCCTTTCCGCACGTCGACGAAGGTGATCGTTCCGGCGGTGAACAGGGCGAGCATGGTGCCGTCGGGGGAGAGGACCGGCTCGGCGTCGGCGATGTCGGACCGGGTGAACTCCTCAGAACCGGGTGCGCGCACGTAGGTGGCCGTCCCGACGCGGTACGCGGTGAGCCGCGCGGCGTCTCCGGGGTTCTCGCGCAGGGTCATCCCGATGCCGGGCACGGTGAGCCGTCGCGTCGCCGTGGGCGGCGCGGACGGTTCCGCCGTCGGGGAGACGACCTCGACGGACGGAGCCGGGGAACCGGCGGCCTGCCCGGAGACCGGTGCCCCGGCCCCGGACGCCGCCGATCCGGACGCGGCCGATCCGG
>NZ_JADDIL010000190.1:0-1706 GCF_020826795.1 Microtetraspora sp. AC03309
ACTCCATTGCGGTCGCGCCCATTCGGCCGAGATAGTTGAACGCGACTACCGGGTCCGGACCGGCCAGATCCACATCGGCATTCAGGTACCGCAACAGACCGTAGGTCAGCCCGTCCGGCAGAGCACGAAGCTGCTCTTTGGCGTCTTTGATCACAGCGCCGAGAGCCGCGTCGCCGGAGACCACCTGGGGCCAGGACAGGCCACCACCGCGGCCCTGGAGATCCAGGGCCACCGGGTATTTGGTGGTGAACCACCCGACCGTGCGCGACAGGTCGATGTCTTCGCCGATTTCTTCGTGGCGCCCGTGCCCTTCGACATCGAGCGAGATCGGACCGTTCGTGCCGGCGAACTCGGCCAGTGCGAGCCCGTAGGCGATCAAGAGAATGTCGGGCACCCCGGCATGGAAGGCCGCAGGCACCTCGCCGAGCAGCATGCGGGTGGTCTCGGCGTCAAGGGTGACCGGCAGCTGCCCGGCGGTCGCATAGGTATCCACCTCGGGGCGTACCGCAGGCGGCTCTGTTGCAAAGATTGGCGGCAGTCAGAGGTAGGCTGTCGCTCTGCGCCGATCAGGCGGCTGCTGCGAAATGGTGGTTGAGCATGCCCATGGCCTCCGTCAGCGCCGAGGGCCCAATGCCAAAAGCTCTCTCCACAAGGCGCACCTCGCCCCTGATGCCGGGCTGCAGGCACCAGGGGCGAGCCTGTCCTTTGCGCAGGGCTCGCATGACTTCGAATCCCTTGATCGTGGCATAGGCCGTGGGGATCGATTTGAAACCGCGCACCGGCTTGATCAGTATCTTGAGCTTTCCGTGATCGGCCTCGATCACGTTATTGAGATACTTCACCTGCCGGTGGGCCGTCTCCCGGTCCAGCTTTCCTTCGCGCTTCAATTCGGTGATCGCTGCACCATAGCTCGGCGCTTTGTCGGTATTGAGCGTGGCAGGCTTTTCCCAGTGCTTCAGGCCTCGCAGGGCCTTGCCCAGGAACCGCTTCGCTGCCTTGGCGCTGCGGGTCGGCGACAGGTAGAAATCGATCGTGTCGCCCCGCTTGTCGACTGCCCGGTACAGGTAGGTCCACTTGCCCCGCACCTTGACGTAGGTTTCATCCAGGCGCCAGCTCGGATCAAAGCCACGCCGCCAGAACCAGCGCAGCCGCTTCTCCATCTCCGGGGCGTAGCACTGGACCCAGCGATAGATCGTCGTATGGTCGACCGAAATGCCGCGTTCCGCCAGCATTTCCTCAAGGTCGCGATAGCTGATCGGATAGCGACAATACCAGCGCACCGCCCACAGGATCACATCACCCTGGAAATGGCGCCACTTGAAATCCGTCATCGTTCCGTCCGTCCAATCTCCGCCAAGCATGCTCAAGCTTCACGATTTTTGCAACAGAGCCCGCAAAATTATCTACACCACCAACGCCATCGAGTCGCTGAACTATCAACTCCGCAAGATCATCAAGAATCGTGGTCATTTCCCGAATGATCAAGCGGCAGTGAAGCTTTTGTGGCTTGCGATCTGCGATATCGAAGACAAACGCTCCCGAGAACGCGTTCGTCACCGCGACCGAACGACGCCCCAGCGGTACAAGCAAAGTAACCGTCTCGTCGAAGGCGCCATCGTCACTGGGTGGAAGCACGCACTAGGCGCCCTGGTCCTGGCCTACCCAGACCGACTAGAGCCATACATCTACTAACCAACGTACTAACC
>NZ_JADDIL010000191.1:0-1675 GCF_020826795.1 Microtetraspora sp. AC03309
CTGTCGTGCATGGGTGGGTGCCCTGCGGTTAGGCGGTGGTCGACTCAAGGGTCCAGACGCCGCCGGTGTGGGTGAGTCCGAGGTGGAGCAGTGTGCGGAGATTGAGGGCTGCAGCGCGGGTGTGTAACCAGGCGTCGTTCTTCACGACGCCGAGGTAGCGCAGTCGGCGGTTACCTTGGGCGACCAGCCAGGCCACCCCTCGTTCGACCGGTGGGCGCCAGCGACGGTAGTCGGCCTGCCAGGCCGGGTCGGTGGCGGCTTGGCCGCGGGCGGCGGTCAGCAGGTCGTGATGGGGGTGGACGTTGAGGTTGCGTCCGCTCTTGGAGGTGGTGCATCTGGACCGCAGCGGGCAATCGATGCACCTCTTCTTGAACTGGGCGACGCGGGTACCAGCGGCTTGCGGTTGCCCGAGGACGACGGTGTGTCCGGCCGGACAGGTCACCATGCTGATGGTGGTGTCGATCCGGAAGTCGTCGATGGTGAAACCACCGGGGATGGTCTGCCGCAGCGGCGGAGGCTTGATGATCAAGGTGTGGCCGGCGGCTTGCAATGCCTGGCGGGCCTGGCCGGTGCCGTAGGCGGCATCACCCAGCACGATGATCGGTTCCTCTTCCTCGGCGAGTAACTCTTCGGCGACGGCGGCTTCGTGGTGGGCGGCGCCGGTGCCGGGCCGTAATGCGACGTCGGTGTAGATCCCGCTCTCGGGCTCGACCGCCAGATGAGCCTTGTAGCCGTCTTGGCGTTGGGTGCGGTTCTTGTGCACGTGCCGCGCTTGAGGATCGACGGTGGAGACGATCCGGTCATGCACGGTGCGCTGGGCGATACGCCACCGGCCGTCGGTGCCGTCGGAGTCCTCAGCGGGCTCGACATCTTGGTAGGCGATCAGAGCCAGCAGAGCGACCGCGCTGGCCGCTTTGTCACCCAGCGGCTGCTCCGGCAGGTGAGCCAGCAACCGGATCGCATCGCTGACCAGCGCGTCCACCAACGCCTGTCGCGCCTGCTCATCGTTCCAAGCGATACGCGGCTTCCCCGAGTCGGCGTAGTCGTGGGCGGTGCAGTAGGCGTCGACCACCTGGTCGGCGCCGGGCACTTCACGGATCACCCGACGGATCGCGGCGATCACTTGGGTGATGGTGTCTTGGGTCGCCACCGCATCATCAAGGACGGTGGAATCCAGCGCACGACGCTGTCGGCCCTTGAGCGCGCCGGTGGCCGCAACTACCTGCTTGACCCGAGTGAAGATCCGGTTGGGGTCAGTCGAGCGGGCCAGACGACGGCGAAAGTAGGTCAGCAACGACGGATCGAACGCGGTGTCATACAGACCCAGGCCGCACGCGGCCTTCCACCGCAGATCACACCGCAGCTCCTGGACCGCCTCAAAGTCCGACACCCCATACAAGGCCTGAAGCACCAGCGCTGCAGCCAGCACCTGCGGCGGCATACTCGGCCGTCCGTTGGCCGAGGGGTACATGTCGGCGAACATCGCCGCCGGGAACAGCGCCTGACGATGCTCAGCCAAGAACGCGAACACACTCGCCGGCGGGATCAGCTCCCGGCAGGTCTGCCACACATCCGGCCCGATCAGTTCCCCAGCCCATTCACCCTGCACATAAGGAGTCTGGCCCCGCGTCATCCGAGGCGAGGCCAGAACGCAAGATCTTCAGTGATCTTCTAG
>NZ_JADDIL010000192.1:0-1584 GCF_020826795.1 Microtetraspora sp. AC03309
CACCGATACCCGTGTATCCGTTGGCGTCCATGAATCGCAGGGCGATGATGCGGTTAAACCAGGTGTAGGCGACTTTGTCTGCGACGTGCGCCTTGCCTTTGTCCCCGCCTCCGCCAGCGGCGACTGCTTTCTCCAGACCGGCGACTGTCGTGGGGCTTTCAACTCGCTCGGGCGATCCTTGGGCGAGGACGGTTGTGATTCGCGCGGTGACTTCGCGGATCAGTTCGGTGCGGGCTGCCGTCGCGAAAGCCTTGAGTGGTGCGGTTTCCATCAGTTTGCAATCCGGTTCTGTTTGATTGCCTGCACTAGGGAGACCCGAAGTGCGGCGAGGTAGGCGTCGACGTCAGGCTCGGTTTCGATAATGGCGGGGCCTCCCGCCGCCTTAATGCTGGCGACGGCGACCGTGGGCTTCTGGGGCTTGCCGCCGGTGTCGGCGGACTTGGTGAGCTGGTCGATCAAGCCCGGATAGGTGACAGACTCGAACTGACTACCGGTCTGCTGAACGACGGCGATGAGGTTCTGACTATCGAGCGTCGACAGGAGCGTGTTCACTACGTCGACCGCCGCGTTCTGGGCATCGGCCGATGCGGCCTGGTAGAAGTGCTCCTGCAACAGACTTTCAAGCTTGATCTCGACCGCGCTCTTCACTTCTGTGCGGGCACTAGCCACTTTGTCATCAAGCAGACCCTTGAGGGTGTCCGATGCTGCTTTGAGTTGGGCCATCTTGTTGCCGCGGAAGGTATTCGGGTCAGTAAGCAGCGTCTTGACATTGTCGGCACTGCCTTCGGCGAGGTAGTCGAGGTTGCCCGCATTGGCCGTGAGCAGCGCGGTCGCCTCGTCGAAGATCTTGGCTTGCTGTCCTTTGAGGAAGGCCTTGATGGGGTCGACCAAGTCATGTTTGGCCTCAAGGAGTTCGTCGGCGGCGCTGAATTCGGCAAGGTACCAATCGGCCGGCTTGCCGATGACTTGGTCAAGAAGCGAAACGACTGCCGCGAGCTGACTGACGAACGGGTACCGACTGGTGCTGACGAGTGCGTTGAGTTCCTCACGTTTGGCTGCGAGCTTGTCTTTGCCGAACCGCGCGAGCTCAACCGGATCGCTCGGCACGGCTCCCTCATCGAAGAAGTCCGTGCAGAACTTCTTGAACGCTGCCACTTTCGCTGCGTCGTAAGCCTTTTGTGGAGCGACGACGGTATGCTGCTGCTTGGCGGTGTTTTTGATCAGGGCGGCAGCTTCGGTACGCACCACCGAGGTGGCATCGACACTGAGGGCAATCTTTCCGGTCCCGACCAGCCAGCCCAGCACGACTTCGATCGAGCCGAGGTTCCAGCCGTATGGCTTTGCCTCGAAGCGGCCGACGATCTTCTTGACTGTCACCTGCTCGCCGAGATTGGTCTGGGAGATGATCCACGACTCCATTTCGGCCCCCGGCGATGTCAATGTCGAAAAGTTCTCGACACCAAACAGGCCTTGGTCGTTCTGAACGGCTCCAGCGACCTGCTGCTCCGAAAAAGCCTTGCCGCCAAGAAGTCCCAAACTTGTGTAAGTGCGGCTGACGAGTTCTTGGAAGCCGTCAGATACACG
>NZ_JADDIL010000193.1:0-1548 GCF_020826795.1 Microtetraspora sp. AC03309
GTGCCAGGCTGCGCCCCCACCGGCAGCGGATCGTGCACGGTCAGCTGGTTGGGGATCACATCGAGATCGTCGACGAACAGATAGATCTTCGGCCCGTCGAACGTCCAGGTGTGCAGGTGATCCCAGCTGTCGGCGACCTCGGCCGGGGGTTTACGTTGATCGCACACCTGCGCTAGCGTCATGATCCGTTGCGCCATCTTCTCGAAATCCTGCTCGTAGTAGTCCTCTCCGTGCTCCAGGTACCGAGTCAGCCCCTTGAGGCGTTTCCGCCTATCGAAGATGCAGACGATGGCATCGTCCGGACCACGTCGCCTTGTCACGACACTGCGGACCATGTTCTCGATGAACGGAGTCTTTCCGTGATGGTCGTCGCCATACACCGCCAGCAGGGGCGACTCGGCGAAGTCGAACACCAACGGCTGCAGGTCGCGGCCACGCACACCGACTGCGTAACGCTCACCGTCAAGCTGCGGCAGCTTGGCTGCAGAGACATAGGTCGGAAGTAGCTGTGGCGCCGGAACGGCTCGCGCATTGGCATAGCGGTTCAACAACGCGGCGACGGTCTCTCGCACCTTGACGTCGAGCTCATTCATCGTGGCCTGGCCGTCGGTGCGACCGACAGCGAACCGAATCACCTCACCTGCCTGGGTGATGCCGCGCCCGGGCTGGTTGACGGGGATACGGTCCTGGGGGCGCATCATCTGGTCGTCGACACGCGCTCGGACCGTCGACTCGCTGGGTTTGGACAGCTTGAGCTCGTAGGTCACCGACACCTTGTTGTTGACCTCGTTGCTCAGCTTGATCCAGGACGCGGCAGTGACCATCAAATGGATCCCCCGGCCCGCGCCGGCAAGGCGATCCAGGTTCTTCTCGAAGGGATTCTTGGCGTTCATCAACGAGACGTTGTCGGTCACGAAGCCCTCATACCCGTCGACGATGACGAACAGGTCGATGGGATATCCGTCGTCGAGCGCAGCCTCCCCGGCACGCCGGCGGCGGCGGTATTCCTCAAGAGAACCAATGTTGTGCTCCTCGAACAGCTGTCGGCGGCGGGTGGCAATCGCGTCCAGGTCGGCGAACAGTCGCACGTTGAGTTGGTTGCGGTCACGGCCACCGATCGCGCCCATATGCGGCAGATCCTTCACGGTGCCCAGGCCGGGGCCGCCGTAGCCGAACGCGAAGAACCCGACTTCGGTCGGCGAGTACCGCGACGCGGCGGACAGGATGAATGTCTGCACCACCATCGACGCTTCTTCGGTGTCCTTGGCGAGCAGCAGGATGTTGCCGTCGTCGGCGCTGTAGTTGAGCAGTCCGTGGGTGAGTTGGCGTGGCATGTCGATCTCGCCGAGCGGCCACCACGGGCCACCGGAGCGCTCTGGCGCTGCTGCAGCCTCGGTGAGCACCTTGTCCAGGGGGATCGGATCGTCCAGCGGCGGTGCCCACAGCTGAGGTGCCCTCCTGCCGTAATGGGCAGCCAGCTGCGGTCCCACGGTCAACACCAGTGAGCGTGGCGGACCTTCGATCACCGACTCAGCGGCGATCTCCTCC
>NZ_JADDIL010000194.1:0-1464 GCF_020826795.1 Microtetraspora sp. AC03309
GCCTCGGATATTTCTGAGTTTGAGGCCATCAAGTCGGTGGCCAGCAAACTCGGCATCTCGGAGGAATCAGTGCGTCGGTGGCGACGCAAGGCCCAAGTCGACGCCGGAGAGCGCCCCGGCACAAGCAGCTCCGAGCACGCCGAGATTCGCAAGCTTAAACGAGAAGTAGCCGAACTACGCAGAGCCAATGAGCTTTTGAAGTCAGCGTCCGCGTTTTTCGCAGCGGAGCTCGACCGCCCCGTGACGAAATGATCGCCTTCATCGATGCACATCGCGATCAGTTCGGGGTCGAGCTCATCTGCCGTGTCCTACGGGCAGCAATCCCGGGGTTTCTCACCGCACGCGGCTACCGCGCCGCCCGAGTGCGTCCGGCATCAGATCGCGAGATCCGCGATGAACAGCTGATCGCTGACCTGTGCACCGTCCATAAGGACAACTTCTCGGTCTACGGCGTCAAGAAGATGCATGCAGCGATGAAACGCCGCGGCTGGCACCTGGGCCGCGAACAAACCCGGCGGCTGATGCACAAGGCCGGCTTGCGCGGCGTGCAGCGAGGTAAGCCGATATTTACCACGGTCACCGACCCGGCCGATTCGCGGCCGGCCGACCTGGTCAACCGCCAGTTCATCGCTGCTGCGCCGAACCGATTATGGGTCGCTGACATCACCTACGTGCGCACTTGGCAGGGGTTCTGCTACACCGCGTTCGTCACCGACGTGTGTACCCGCAAGATCGTCGGATGGGCGGTCTCGACCACGATGCGCACCGAAGACCTGCCGCTGCAGGCATTCAATCATGCTGTATGGCAATCGAACTCAGATCTTTCTGAGTTGATCCATCATTCCGACCGCGGATCGCAGTACCTGTCGCTGGCATACACCGACAGACTGATCGAGCTTGGGATCGCACCATCGGTGGGGTCACGTGGCGATAGTTACGACAACGCCCTCGCTGAGGCGGTCAATGCCGCCTACAAGACCGAGTTAATCAACCGCGGCAAGCCGTGGCGAGGGGTCGACGACGTCGAACTGGCGACCGCCGAATGGATGGCCTGGTACAACCAGGAACGCCTACATGAAGCCCTCGGCTACGTTCCACCAGCCGAGTACGAGGCCGCCCTCAAGGGCGCCTCACACCCCGCGAGCCAGCCGACCCCGGCCCTCGTACCCAACTAGGAACAAAACCTGGGGTGCTTCAAGTGGTGCTGCTATAACGATGCGCGTCATCGGCGCCGACGGGTAGGGCCGAAAGACCCCTTCTGAAGGCTTGCTCGACACCGCTACTGGCAGTAGGGAGAAGCTTCGGGTTGAGGTCGCAGTTATCTGGGGTCAGATTCTGATGTTTACTGTTGTTCCCGCTGAGGCGAGTTGGCCTGGCTTGGCGTGATGGGTAACAGGCTGGGCTGCCGGTGTTTCCGGTTAGGGGTTGGTTGGTGCGGTCTGGCTGGCGCGATGGTTCGGGAGC
>NZ_JADDIL010000195.1:0-1464 GCF_020826795.1 Microtetraspora sp. AC03309
GAGGATGTCCCGACGTTCGTGGAACTTGATCGGCGGTCCCGCGGTCAGGCGACGTTCTCGTTGTAGCAGTTCGAGGTCGGGTTCTGGGCTGCGACGTGCCGTTCGAGCGCGGTGCGGAGTTTGGGCAGGTGCAGGAAGCCGTTGACCCGGCGGAACTGCTTGGTGGCCTCGGTCATGCCGGCCGCGCACCAGCGCAGCGCCATCGTGCCGTCCTTCCAGTTCTTGACGTTGGCGGCGTGATCACGGCAGATGGAGATCATCGACTCGATCGGGTTGGTCGATCGAAGCGAACGTGCCAGTGTCGGTGGCACGTGCAGCCGCAGGATCGTGAGCGTCTCGTCCATCCCCTCCCGTAGCGAGGCCGCCGCCCCCGGATACTTCTTGTCCAACTCGGCGGCCAGGGCGGTGAGCTTGGCCTCGGCAGCCAGTGGGGTATCGGCGTGGTAGGCCTCACGCATCCGCTTCTCGGCCACGGCGCGCAGCTTCTCAGGGAGTTTGTCCCGAACATTCCTGATCTTGTGGAGCTGGCAGCGCTGAATCACCGGGTGATCGAACACATCCAGCACCGCCCGGCGCAGCGCCTTGGACCCGTCCAGCACGACCAGGATCGGCGCCGTGACGTCCAGGCCGCGCTCGCGCAGGCCGACGATCAACTCGCGGGCCAGGGTGGCGTTCTCGGTGGAGCCCTCCACCAGTGCGAGAGGGTGCTTGGTGCCGTCGAGGCCGATCCCCAGCGCCACGATGCACGTGTGCTCGCCGAAGTGCACCCCGTCCAGCATGAGCGTGGCCAACTCCAGCCCGGATAGGTCAGCACTCATCATCTCGGCCAGGGCGACCTGGGTGGCGGCGACGAACCGGCGGGAGATCGCCGACTTGGAGGTGCCGGTGGAGGCCTGCTCGACGGCGCCGCCGACCGGCTCAAGTCCGAGCTGGTAGCGGCGGGTCGATAGCTTGCCGAGCATCTTGCCGAGCGCCATCTCATCGAGGATCTCGGTGGAGGAGAACAGCTCGTAGGCCGGGATGGCGACCTCGCCCGCGCCGTCGGCGGTGCGTACTCGTGGGCGGCGGATCGGCAGTCTGCGGCCGCCCAGCACCACTGACCCGGCGTCGCTGCCGTGCCGCACCGCGGTGCGGTCGGGGTTGTGCTTGCCCCGCGGGCCGCACAGGGCAGTGACGCCTTGTTCCAGCATGGCGAACATCACGGCCAGGCCGGACTGCACGGCGAGGGCGAGTAGTCCGTCCTTCATCGAGGCGGCGATCTGTTCCATGGCCACGCTCACGGTCTCCGGGACGGCCACGTCTTTGGTGGCTTGCTGGGCGCGTCGGTGGTTGTTCTGGTAGGTCTTGCTCACGGTCCCTGTCTCCTTGCTCGGAGTGATTTGGCGATTGCTCGAGACCTACCACCAGGTAGGCCCCGAGACGGGGACCGCCACTTCAAGTTCTACGAGCTACGGGACAACCTCC
>NZ_JADDIL010000196.1:0-1452 GCF_020826795.1 Microtetraspora sp. AC03309
CCCTCCCTGGACGCGGCTGCGCCGGACCGGACCATGCCCAGCCGAACACCACACGCCGCCTCGCCCAACGCGTCGCCGTGCTGTACGCGCCGCGGCGGCCCGGTCACGTCCCCGCTTGGTGTGACTCCAGCCGATCATGTGAGGTCGGCGAGTCGTATCGGAACGTCGTGTCGATGACGCGGACCGCACGGCACGGGCCTGCGCACCACCGGATGGTTTCGGGCAGGACTGCCCTGAGCAGGGCTGTGCCCTCCCTGCCATCGAGGGACGGGGAGGGCACAGCGTCGTCGCGAGGCAGAGGATCAGTTCAGCCGCTTGAGGTATCCGTTGGCGACCAGCCAGCTCACCGGCAACTCCGCCGGTGTCTGGGGCGCCTCGGGAATGTGCTTGCTGAGCAGGTGGTACTGCGTTCCGACCCCCTGCTGCTGGAACGCCGCGGCGGCCGGTCCGGCATCGGCCTTGAACGGCTTGATCACCTCGTAGGCGTGGTAGTTGCACATATGCTGCGGGTCGCCTGCGAAGGTGTTGAGATTGCTCGGCGGAAGAGAACGCCGGACGTACGGCGTGCCGTACGGCGCGAGGAAGGAACCGTTCTCGCCGCCGAACCGGTCGAGTCTCATACCCACGGGAAGGGCCGTAGCGGAGATCAGTGGCCTACCGTTGGTGTACCCGCCGGAGTGGGCGAATCCGAAGTCCGGTGGATAGCGCCACCCGTTGCCCGTGTCGTTCCAGTAGCGGTAGACGAACGCCAGCGGCGGCAGCCCGCCGAGAGGCACGTAGCCCCGGAGAATCCGGGCGATCCATCCCTGACGCGGGAGGTACAGCGGGCCGAGGTTCGGATTTCCCTGGACGTACGGCGGGCCGCAGACCTGTCCCACAGCGGTCGGTGCCTGCGCGGCCACCGGCGCCGGAGTGGGAGTTCTCACCGGCCGCGGCAGAGCGGACGGCCGGGTGCCCTCGACCGAGGCGGTGGCCTCGGCCTGGGCCGGAACACCCATGAGTGCCGCTGCGACCAGGGCGAGCGCCGCGACCAGCGGCGCACGTCGAGAAAAACCTTGCACAGATTCTCCTGAAAGGACTCGCGTGGAGCTTTACCGGACATGTCGGCTTCGAATCGCAAATCCACCATGACGGCGTCGAGAATGCGCAGGACGTCACAGGTGTTTACTGTTGAAGCGACGGGACCGTGAGTACCCGCGCATTGATCAGGAGCATCGCAAGGAAATTACCAGAGCGGCAAAAATGAGCGCGACAACCAGCGATATTCCGGTGATGTCGTAAATACCCCGTGATGACATGGAGCCTCGATAGGCCCTTACACTTCACCCTTGTGAGGCATTGACGTTTTCTCAGCGTGATCGACTCGGACAGTAGGGCTTTCCTGGGCAGAAACGATCACACGCGGGCAGACACGCGGACGAACAGAGAACGCCGGAAACAGGCGTGGAGCCT
>NZ_JADDIL010000197.1:0-1446 GCF_020826795.1 Microtetraspora sp. AC03309
GAGCAATGCTTGAAACCTGTGGATCTGACGGGAAGGGGTGTACCTTCCCGAATCTGATCAGGTATCTCAAGCAGGCCGACGCGCCAACGTCGGTCGGGAAGGCACACCCAGATGCTCACCGTAGTCCCAGAGCTGCCCGCTGACGACCACGACCGTGCGACTGGCGACTCGCCGGCCTCGCTGATCGACCAGCTCGTGCGCGAGGGAGCCCGCAAGATGCTCGCCGCCGCATTGCAGGCCGAGGTGGATGCCTACATCGCCGCGTTCGCCGACGAACGTGACGAGGGCGGCCGCCGGCTGGTCGTGCGCAACGGCTACCACCAGCCGCGCGACATCCTCACCGCGGCCGGCGCGATCGAGGTGAAGGCTCCCCGGGTCAACGACAAGCGCGTCGACGAGGCCACCGGCGAGCGCAAGCGGTTCTCCTCGGCGATCCTGCCCGCGTGGTGCCGCAAGACGCCGCAGCTCACCGAGGTACTGCCGCTGCTGTACCTGCATGGCCTGTCCTCAGGGGACTTCGTCCCCGCGCTGGGGCGGTTCCTCGGCTCGACAGCGGGCTTGTCCGCCTCGGTGATCACGCGTCTGACCGAGACCTGGAAGGGCGAGCAGCGCACCTTCGCCGCCCGTGACCTGTCCGGCGTGGACTACGTCTACCTGTGGGTCGACGGCATCCACGTCAACATCCGGCTGGAGGAGCACAAGCTGTGCCTGCTGGTGGTGATCGGCGTGCGCGCCGACGGACGCAAGGAGCTGGTCGCGCTGACCGACGGCTACCGGGAGTCTGCCGAGTCGTGGGCGGACCTGCTGCGCGACTGCAAGCGACGTGGGATGCGGGCGCCGGTGCTTGCGGTCGGGGATGGCGCGCTCGGCTTCTGGTCCGCGCTGGGCGAGGTGTTTCCGCAGACCAGGGCCCAGAGGTGCTGGTTTCACAAGATCTCTAACGTGCTGGGGGTGCTGCCGAAGTCGGCCCACCCGGCCGCCAAGAAGGCGCTGGCGGAGATCTGGAACGCCGAGGACAAGGACCACGCCGAGCGCGCGGTGAAGGACTTCCAGGCCGCCTACGGTGCCAAGTACCCCAAGGCCGTGGCCAAGGTCATCGATGACCTCGACGAGCTGCTCGCTTTCTACGCGTTCCCGGCCGAACACTGGGTGCATCTGCGCACGACCAACCCCATCGAGTCCACCTTCGCCACCGTCCGCCACCGGACCAAGGTCACCAAGGGGCCGGGCTCCCGCGCAGCGGGGCTGGCGATGGCCTTCAAGTTGATCGAGTCGGCGCAGAAGCGCTGGCGCGCGGTCAACGCGCCGCACCTCGTCGCCCTGGTCCGCGCCGGGGCAACGTTCGTCAAGGGCAAGCTCGTCGAGCGGCCCGAGGAATCACCGGCCATTGAGGACCCGTCGATAGCCGCCTAAAAGATCTTGATCCACAGGTCTTGACGATTGCTC
>NZ_JADDIL010000198.1:0-1437 GCF_020826795.1 Microtetraspora sp. AC03309
GAGCAATCGTCAAGACCTGTGGATCACGAGTTTCTAAGCAGCTGCCGGTGAGGGCTGATCGTCGGGACGTTCGACGAGCCTGCCGTTGATGAAGGTCGCCCCGGCACGTACCAGGGCGACGAGGTGGGGTGCGTTGACCGCGCGCCAGCGGGCCTGGGCCGACTCGATCAGCTTGAACGCCATGGCCAGCCCAGCCGCCCGGGATCCGGGGCCTTTGGTGACCTTGGTGCGGTGCCGGACCGTGGCGAACGTCGACTCAATCGGGTTGGTCGTGCGTAGATGCACCCAGTGCTCTGCGGGGAAGTCGTAGAGCGCCAGCAACTCGTCCAGGTCGTCGACGACCTTGGCCACGGCCTTGCCGTACTTGGCGCCGTAGGCGGCCTGGAACGCCTTCACCGCCGCGTGGGCGTGGTCCTTGTCCTCGGCGTTCCAGATCTCCGCCAGGGCCTTCTTCGCCCCTGGCTGAGCGGATTTCGGTAGAGCCGCGAGCACGTTGGCGATCTTGTGGAACCAGCAGCGCTGAGCCCTGGCCTGCGGGAACACCTCACCCAGCGCAGCCCAGAACCCGAGCGCGCCGTCCCCGACCGCTAGGACAGGGGCGCGCATTCCCCGACGCTTGCAGTCGCGCAGTAGATCGGCCCAGGATTCGGTCGACTCGCGGTAGCCGTCCGATAGCGCGATCAGCTCTTTGCGGCCGTCGGCGCGCACGCCGATCATCACGAGCAGGCACAGCCGCTGCTCTTCCAGACGGACGTTGACGTGGATGCCGTCGGCCCACAGGTAGACGTAGTCCACCCCTGACAGGTCGCGGGCGGCGAAGGCGCGCTGCTCGGCCTTCCACTGCTCGGTCAACCGGGTGATCACCGGCGCCGACAGCCCGCTTGTGGAGCCGAGGAACTGCCCCAGCGCCGGGACGAAGTCCCCGCTGGACAGGCCGTGCAGGTAGAGCAGCGGCAGCACCTCGGTGACCTTCGGTGTCTTGCGTGCCCAGGGCGGCAGGATCGCTGAGGAGAATCGCTTGCGTTCGCCGGTGACCTCATCGGTGCGTTTGTCGTTGACGCGTGGCGCTTGGACCTCGATCGCGCCGGCTGCGGTGAGCACTTCCCGCGGCTGGTGGTAGCCGTTGCGCACGACCAGACGGTGCCCGGCCTCGTCGCGCTGGTCGGCGAAGGCGGCGATGTAGGCGTCGACCTCGGCTTTGAGGGCTTCGGCGAGCATCCGGCGGGCGCCTTCGCGGACGATCTCGTCGATCAGCGAGGAGGAGACGGGGCCATCAGCCGGACGGCGGTCGCCGCCGGCGGGGTCAGGGACTACGGTGAGCATCGGGTGTGCCTTCCCAGCCGACGTTGGCGCGTCGGCCATGCGTGAGAGACCTCAAACGATCACCGGGAAGGTACACCCCTTCCCGGCCGATCCACAGATCTCAAGCATTGCTCC
>NZ_JADDIL010000199.1:0-1403 GCF_020826795.1 Microtetraspora sp. AC03309
GTACTGCACTGGGGACGGTGTGGGAGAGTAGGACGCCGCCGGACAATTTTTGTGGGAGAGGGTCACCTTGTTTGGGGTGGCCCTTTCTCTTTTTTATGCCTTGTTGGGTAAGCGCTTTCCGGCTGGTTTCGGTGGTGTTGCTGGTTCGGGTTCTGGCTGGTCTGGGTTCTGTTGGTCGGCGTGGGTGTTCCCCTCGCTGGTGGCGGCGCTTTCCGTGGTGGCGTCTTTTCGTGGTGTGGTGTCGGGGCCGGCTGGCGGTCGGTGTTGCGCGCGGTGGTCGCTGTTGTGTTCTGCGCTGATGCCGGTGTGCTGGTTCTCGGCTGTCGGGCAGGTGCTTTCCGGATTTGTTTGGCGGTGTATTGCGGGGGCCGACCCGGGTCAGCCGCGGTACGGCCGCTGCCCAGCGCGTTGAGTTGCGGGGTGAGCCACTCGATGTGGGGGTGTTTTGGTAGGCGCTGCCTGCTTGGTGTCCGTAGGCGCGGAGGCGGGGGGCTTGCTCCGGCCGGCCGTGATAGCGGGCCTCTGGTGATGCCGCTCTCGCGGCCGTCGCGGGCGTGGTGGTTGCTGGCACGGTCTTACGCCGGCCTCCACAAACCCCGCCTCCACGCCCCCCTTTGCCGCCATAGTCTCCTACCCAGATGCTGCGCAGTGCTTCGGGATCGTGACTTCGGCTCGTGTGGTAGCGCTGACTTGCTAGGCTTGCAGAGTCGGGCCACCTTCAATTGGTGGCCTTCTTCGCGTCAGGCAAGGAGCGAAGGCCACGGCGAGCGACGAGAGCCGGCAGCCAAGACTTTCGGCCGGAAGCGGACGTTCAGCATCGTCCGGCTCATACGTTCATCTCCCGCGGGCGGAGGAGCCAAGGGATCACGTGAGATCCCGGCACTAAGCCCCCTACGCGGTGAGTGAGTAATAGAGGACAGAAGTGAACAGAGAAGACGGGCGTGACGGCGTGGGCCGTGGCGAAGAGAACCGCGCAGAAGGCAATGACCGGCCGCGCCGCACGAGCGGGGGCCGAGACGAGGGCCGGAGCGGCTACGGGGAGCGGCGTGAGGGCCGTTCTGGAGACCAGGGCGACTTCCGCGGACGCGACCGGGGTGATCGTCCTCAGCGTTCGTACGGGGATCGCGACGCGTTCCGTGCCGACCGCCCGCGGCGCACGTTCGGCGACCGTGACGGTGACCGGCCCCAGCGGTCTTATGGGGACCGCGATGCATCCCGGGGTTCGGGGTTCCGTGATCGTGATGACCGTGGTGGTCAGCGTTCCTATGGTGACCGGCCCCAGCGGTCTTATGGGGACCGGGATGCCGCTCGTGGTGGTGACCGGCCGCAGCGTTCGTACGGTGACCGTGACGCGTCCCGGGGTTCGGGCTTCCGCGACCGTGATGACCGTGGCGGGCGCCCGG
>NZ_JADDIL010000200.1:0-1352 GCF_020826795.1 Microtetraspora sp. AC03309
CAACCGCAGCTCTCTACCTGCTCCAAGCGGTGCTCTGAACGTGACGCCAACCCCGGCCAGCGCGGGTCAGTACTCCCGGGTCGGACACAAAATGGGTTCGACAGTCTGACGAGGCCCACCGAATCAAGTCTAGCCAGTGAGGTTTTCGGTTCCTGGCGACTCTTTTGGACAACGCTCTATGGACAACACTGCGTCACGTGACCACTGCCGCGAGCATGGGATCGAGAGTGCACGGCGCACCATAGAACGCACCGTGCAACTGTTCGGGTGAGCGGGTGCCGGGCAATTCGCAGCAGGCGTGCGGTCGAGGCTGGAGTCTCGGTGTTCATCGACGAGTCCTTTCGGGGGCACAGGCTGTGCGAGAACGCCGCAGCCACGCTAATCGCGATGTGATTGAGTGAGATGGTGGCACCCCGGTCTGGGAGCGCAGCGGCCGTTCCCTTGTGCGCAAGTAGGCGTGTCAGATTCGCCGTTAACCCGCGTGCGAGATCCCCTTTGCGGCGCACCGCCAGCAGCTCAACGATGCGGGCAGCGCTGGTCTAGCAGCACCCGCACGACGAGGCTGTCGAAGCCGGGGGAGTAGGTGCGCCAGCCGCACGGACCGCGTCGTAGCCGGCCGTCCTGACTGCGGCCACGATCGCTTCGTCTGCAACAGGCGCTGCGCTGTTGACCACGAGCCGACCGGTGGTGGCGCTGACCTCAATCTGCTTGACCCCACCTACGCTGGCGACCTCTTCGCGAACCGACTGCTCGCAGTGGCCGCATGTCATACCCGACACCTGAAACTCGGTAACCGTCATCGGAGCATCCTTTCTATACCCCTGCAGGGTATATAACGGTTGACTATATACCCCCGTGGTGTATAGCGACAAGTGAGTGAATCCGGCCGGGTTCTGGCGGTGAATTCCGCTCCCGAGGAGGTATTTTCGGGCCGGACCGTGCCGACAGTGCGGTTGGCGCGGTGGCGCCCGGAACGGCAATTGCTACGGCGTTAGTCCGTAGATAGGCTGTCCCGAGAGTTTCTCATCAGCGAAAGGCCTGCACTCGTGCGTAATCCACCAAAGCTCGCCGCCGTGGCCGCGATGCTCCTCTTTGTCATTCTTGGCCTCGCCGGTGCACCCAGCGCAGCGGCGGCGTCTGATCCGTGCCCGCACCGTTTCGGCGCGTCACAACGGTTGGTCGACGCCAACGGAGCTGTCGTCGGTGAGTGGTCGGTATCGGGGCTGCGTGCCAGCGCCGGTCCCGTCGCGGGCTACGCGCCTGCGGGGCGGTTGTGGGAAGCCGACGTCACCGTTGAGGCAGTGACCGGCACTGTGACGCCCATCATTCCCAACATGTACGCGGTGTCACCG
>NZ_JADDIL010000201.1:0-1343 GCF_020826795.1 Microtetraspora sp. AC03309
TCCGGAGATGCCTTGGGCGAGTTTGTCCACCGTGTAGTCGCCGTCGAACAGCATGGCGAACTGTCGATCCGCGGCGTCGGCGGTGTCGCCGGTCAGTACCGACATCGTTTCGCCGCGGACCCTGTTCAGGTCCGGAATGAGGTCCTGCAGTGCTTCGGCCGCGGCTTGGTAGTGCTCGCCGATCCGGCGGGTACGGGTTTCACTGCCTTGCGGCCACTCGCCGCCCGCGAGATATGACACCCACTGGAGTTCGGGTGGGATCTGGATGTCCATAAGCGAATTGGTGTCGCAACGGGCCTATGTGGTGCACCGCCGGTTTCGGTTGACGGCTACGGCTGGTCGTTCTTTTCGAAGGAGTCCGCCGAACCTTTCAAACCGTCCGAGTAGTAATCGAGCAGATCGGTCTTGACCACCACCGAGCCGTCGACCCAATCCTTTTGCGCCAGATACCCCGCACTGCCCTTCGCGTATCCGTCGCCCATCTTGTCGTCACCCCACGCGGCGCCTTCGGCCGCGAGGTTGGCTTGCAGAGTGGACAGCACGTTCTTCATCCTGACGCTGACATCGTTCAGGTTCCTCGAGGTCGCCCGCAGCTCAGCAGGCCCGACACCGAGTTCCTCAGCCATCGATTCAGCTCCTCACGGTGGGGAAGGTGGATTCGTCCTGATCGTCGCCCTCCGGCTCGCCGGCCCGGCCTGCCGCATCGTCGATGCCGAACACGGATCTGGTGAGATCACGCAGATCGGGCGCACCGTCGGCGATGTCGGACAGAGCCGGCATCATCCGGCGGCGTTCTTCGATCGGCATCATCAGGGCAGCCGACCGCTGCGCCACGAGTTGCGCCGCAGTCTGCGCGGCCGCGGTGACGTGGCCACCGAGCTCTTCGAGTTCGTATTCGTCGAGATAGGACTCGTCGATGACGGTCTTGATGACATGACCGCGGGCGTCGACCGTCACCTCGACCAAGCCATCAGCTTCCTCAGCACTCGCGGTGAGCTGCGCCTGCTCACGCTGCACCGCGGCAATGTCGGCCATCTGCTCGGAGACCAGGGCCAGCACCTCGGTCATCTGATGCCGGAGGGCATCGTTGCTCATTCCGATCAGTGTTCCAGATCCGCAAAGGCGTCGCCATGTTCTTTGCCGAATTCGGTTATGACTGAGCATATTTGAGCGGACAGACAATTTCGCAATGCGAAATAGCCATCGTCGCAACGGCACTCACGGGGCAATTTGCCACTACCGCGTAGATAACCGAGGCTTACTCGACACTCACAGCTAGCGGCCGGTAGCTCTCATCCCCTCGCGCGATTGGCGAGTCCTTTGCCTCGTGCGCGATGCACATT
>NZ_JADDIL010000202.1:0-1308 GCF_020826795.1 Microtetraspora sp. AC03309
CGCGCGGCCGCGCGCTCGTCCCAACGCTCGTAGTCG
Source organism: Microtetraspora sp. AC03309 (assembly GCF_020826795.1). Lineage (NCBI taxonomy): Bacteria > Bacillati > Actinomycetota > Actinomycetes > Streptosporangiales > Streptosporangiaceae > Microtetraspora > Microtetraspora sp. AC03309. Next base: position 37 of record NZ_JADDIL010000202.1, read on the forward strand.
AGCAGCTCGTACACGCTGGGCAGGTGTTGACGCGGGTTGAAGGGGTCGCGCCGGCGGTCGACGCGCACCAGGCCGCGGGCTTCAAGCCGCTTGGTCGCCCGGTCTACGGTGTCCACCGACCGGCCGATGCACTCGGCCAGGCGGGCACGGGTGGGGATGTCGTCGCCGCCTGGGTCGGGGTTGGTGTCGCGGTACTCGGAGTCCACGAACGAGGCCAAAGCGGCGTACAGGGCCTTGTCGATCGGGTCGACGGATCCGTCACGGGCGAGTTCGGCGTCGAACTTCACCCAGTCAAGTCCAGCCGGGCGCACGACGCGGGGAATGATCCTGTCTGGGGGGGTGGGTACCCTCATCCTTGTTGTCCTTCTGCAGGGCTGTGGAAGTGACTTTGAGGGGCCGGGAGGGCGAACTCCCGGCCCCCCTCTTTTTGCTGGTCAGAGTGGCAAGACCTGCGGGGCGACCGCTGCGCAGCCCATCCGCTACTCAGTGGGCCACTCGTATTCGAGGGTCCACAGATGCGTCGGCATGACGTGCACGCAGACCTCGACCGCGCGACCCTCTGCGGTCCATCCCGTGTGCGTGATCTCGTAGACCCGCTGGTCTTCCGTCATCGCGAGGAACTTCGCCTCTTCCGAGGTCGGAGGCCGTACGGCGATGCGCTCGGAGATCCGAACCTGCTTGTGCCCAAGCTCTGCAAATCGGCTGATGATGCCGCCAGTGCCGCTGTCCGGCTGCTCAATGGCGGTTCCCTCGGCAATGCTGAGCGGGATGTAGGAGTCAGCGAGCTGCACGGGGGTGTCGCCGGCGCTCATGCGGCGGGCCCGAACGAGGGTGCTCGGCTCGTCTGCCGGGACTCCGAGGATCTCGGCAACTTGGGCAGGCGGGGTGACCCGCTCAATGGTCAGCTCGACGCGCGGCTCACGGCCCAGTCGGCGAATTTCGACTTCGAAAGCGCCGTGTCCCTCCTCGCGGTGCGCAGCCGCATATCGGGCCTGCGCGTTGCGGAGGATCGGGGGGAGGTCCGTCACAAACATGCCCACTCCTCGGTGGATGCGTACAAGGCCCTCGGCGACGAGGACCCGGATTGCGTCATTGACTGTGGCTCTGGAGACCCCTAGCTGCTCGGCCAGAAGGTCCTCTCTGGGGATGGCGCTCCCGCGCGGATAGTCCCCGCGCCGGATGGAGTCGCGGATCACGTCCGCGACCTGCCGAAATCTGCTGCGGTTCGGAACGCTCATGGTGATCACCCTATCTGAGTAGGCGGTACGTGGT
>NZ_JADDIL010000203.1:0-1295 GCF_020826795.1 Microtetraspora sp. AC03309
TCCACAACCCGCTGCTGACACTGCAACGCCTACTTGGGCACGCAAGTCCGTCCACGACAATGGTCTACCTCCGCTATGTCGACGAGTCAGATGAGTTGATTCAACGTGCGTTCGAATCCTGGAACGACAACACCATGGACTACGCCACCTACGCGTTGGACGAACTGGAGGCGGAACGGTGAATGCTGCTGACGCTGAAGAGCGTGTGGTGATCTTCCCGCCCGGCGGGCCGATCAGGTCGGCGCGCATCGACCCAAGCAAGTACGGCGCTACACGACTTGTCGCCGAGTTAGCCGACGCCTGGAAGGAAGCCGCCGAACACCTCGATTTGACGCCTGGCACCCTCGCCCGTCAAGCAGGTGTCATCAGACGGGCTGCCGAGTTCTTCACCGAGGACTCCGACAGATTCCTCACCCTGTCCGGAGACGGTGCACAGGTGGCGCGGCGACTGCATGACTGGGAATCGGCCATGGTGCTGCGCTTCCCACCACCCAGCGTGCACGCAAAAGACCTCGGCATGGAACTGCGTAATCACGTCGCCCGATACCTCCAAACGAATGGCATCTTTGACGGTGTCCTCGCCGATTGGGCCAACGGGTGGGTTCTTGACGGCAGTGCATGGGAAGGCTTGCCACTCGACGAGTTCAGCAACGACGAACGGCTACAACTTGAGCAGACATGCCGAACGATCGTGCGCGACACCGAAGAACGACTCGCACGCGGTAACACCCTGCTGAAAGCCGGGAAAGATCCCCGCCGCCACGGCTGGGACCGAGTGGAGAACCTTCTGTGGGCTCTTCGGAACCTGCCCTACGACGAATCGTTCCAGGTTCACCTGTCTGGGCCGCAGCGGGCACTGAATGGATGTGACGTCGACCAAGAGTCAGGATTCAACCGGGACGCGCGATTGCAGGCCCGCTCGCTGACAACAGCCGTGGGGGCATATCTCACGCCAGAGGACGAGTACCTGCTCGCCATTAGAGTGCTGCTCCACCTACAAACAGGATGGGCACCAGAAGAAAGCTGTCGGCTCCTGCGCAGCGACGTCGAGTTCGACGAGTCCTCAGTCCGCGTCCGAGTGACCAAGCTACGGGCCCAACGAATCCGGTGGCATACCCTGCCCTCGACACAACAGCAGCCCTGGGGATGGAAGGCTGGCGATCTCATTCGGCGCGCCGCACAAGCCATGCAGCACGCACATGCGCTTAGCCCGAACGAGCCGCTCTTCTGGACGACAGGCATTGCCCGAGTGCGGGACCGACGCGATAACGAGTACCCCGCGCACGTCATTCGAG
>NZ_JADDIL010000204.1:0-1274 GCF_020826795.1 Microtetraspora sp. AC03309
CCTCCCCCACCCCCGCGCCCCGAACCTCGTCCAGGTTCCCGGCGGCCTACGTGGGCGTGTGGCGCGGCAGGGTCGACGAGGACCCCGGCGCGTACGACCGGCTGGTCGTGACCATCAGGAAGGGCGGCAGGACGGCCACCGATCAGTACCTGGACTCCGGTTGTACGGGGACGTCCAGGCTCGTCAAGATCACCGATTCCATCGCCCATCTGAAGCGGATGACCATGCGCGGCAACTGCCCACGCAACGGCGAGATCTACCTCACGCTCAACGAGGACGGCATGCTCGGCTTCGAGTACGCCGGGCACGGCGAGAACAAGTGGACGAGGGACATGCCGTGGTTCATGCACGCCACCCTCAAGCGCGACCGGTAGCCGCGTCACGCAAGGGCCGCGCCCGCGTGAGGGGCCCACCACACGAGGGACGCGTCACGACGTCAGGACAGGACGCCGACGCCACCTTCGACGACCACCCGGGTCCGGACCGCGGGCGCCTCTACGGTGGGCCGCCATTCCTGGACGGGCACCAGTCCGGGCTCCGCGAGCGTGAATCCGTCGAAGAACCGGACCAGCTCGTCGTGGGACCGGAACGTCGCCTGGGCCGGACTGCCCGCCGTGGCCATCGTGAGCCGGGCCAGGGCCTCGGGGTCGCTGTGCGCGGTCATGTTGGAGATGATCACATGGCTGCCCGGTGCCATGCGGTCTCGCCAGGTGGCGACGATGTCGTAGGCGCCCTCCGCGTCCGAGACGAAGTGCAGCACTCCGAGGAACAGGACGGCGACCGGTTCGTCGAGGTCGATGACCGCTTGCAGGGCGTGGTCGCCGAGGATCGCCTCCGAACGTCGCACATCGTGCTGGAGGGCGATCACATGGTCGTCCACGATCGGCATGGCGTCGTTGTGCACCTTGACCAGGGGGTCGTTGTCGACGTAGACGACGCGGGCGCCCGGGGCCGCTTCGCGGGCGATCTCGTGCACGCTCGGCGAGGTGGGCAGCCCGGCGCCGAGGTCGACGTACTGCCGGATCCCCTGGGAGGCCGCGTGACGCACGGCCCTGGCGAGGAACGCCCGGTTCGCCCTGGCGACCGCCTGCGCGTCCGGGGCCACGGAAAGCAGCTTTTCCGCCACCATCCGGTCGACGGCGTAGTTGTCCTTGCCTCCGAGCAGGTAGTCGTACACCCGTGCCGAACTCGGCGTCGACGTGTCGATTGACGTTTTCTCAGTGACTGTCAGCTGATCCTTCTGTGTTCGAAATGGACGAGAACGAGGGCGGCCC
>NZ_JADDIL010000205.1:0-1271 GCF_020826795.1 Microtetraspora sp. AC03309
GCCGGTCTCGTTGAAGCGGAGGACGGCTCTGGTGATCCTTCCTCCCACCCTGTACTCAAGTGCGTACACCATGAAGACAAGCAAGCCGTACGCACTTGAGTACAGGGAGGGAAGGATGACCAGACCCGACATCCGCTTCATCGAGACCGGCCCCGAGGCGCCGGCCGTGGTGATCAGCCTCCAGGGCCAGCACTTCGGCCCCGAGGCGGCCGGGATGGTCGACTGGTTCGACACCATCCTGTGGGCGTTGGACAGGCTGCGCTCCGGCGACTGGGACACGTCCAGCCCCGAGACCGTCAGCGAGATCGACACCGCCATCACCCACTTGGTCCACCGCCTGGAGCCTCGCCTGGAGGGCCTGACCGCCGCCCTCATCCGCGCGCACTACGCGGCCGGCGGATCGCACGGCCAGCTCGCCACCGCGATGGACGTCAGCCGCAGCACCGCCCAGTCCCGCGCCGTGCGCCTGCCCGAGGAGCCCTCCATCTGGGAGACGTGGGCGCGCGGAGAGTCCACCACCTGACCAGCCCAACCACCGATCGACAGACAAGGAGACCAGCATGAACAAGGCCGCCAGGGACGCCATGAAGGCCGCGAAGGACGCCGCCCGAGCTGCACAGGCCGCTGCGAAGGCCGCGAGGGATGCGGCGAAGGCCGCCCCGCGGACCCAGACCGGGGACTACGTCGCCGGAAAGGTCGTCGAGGCGACCGGCGACGAGACGATCACCATCGTCAACGGCCGGACGATCACGGGCGACGCCTACAAGACCTCCGGCAACGGCCGGATCACCTGGCACTAGCAGCAGAGGGCGCGTCCAGGCGGCAACCCGGACGCGCCCCGATCCGCCCGCACTGTCGAGGAACGAGAAAGGATCCCCCCAATGATGGACGCTCTGCGCTTCGCGCTCGTCCTGGCCACGCTGTACGCGGCCCATTCCGTCGCCGACCACTGGATCCAGACCAACGGCCAGGCCGTGACCAAGGGCCAGTGCGAGCACGGCCGCGCGACCCGCGCGGGACTGCTGGCGCTGGCCGGCCACGTCCTCACGCACACGGCCACCCTGGCCGTCGTCCTGGCCGTCATCGCGATCCGCTTCCCCGGCCTGGACTGGAGCCCCGCGGCGATGGCGGCTGGGCTCGTCGTCAACGCCGCGAGTCACGCGTGGGCCGACCACCGGCCGAACCTGCGCAAGCTGGCTCACGCGGTCGGCAAGGGGTCGTACTACGAGTCCCCGGGAGGGGCCTACCAGCTCGACCAGGCGTGGCACCTC
>NZ_JADDIL010000206.1:0-1257 GCF_020826795.1 Microtetraspora sp. AC03309
CCCTCGACGTGCGCCTGATCCGCTGGTTCTCAGCGCGAGGCCTCATCGTCGGGACCGTGGACAGCGCAAAACTTCCCGCGCTCATGGCAGCGGCGTCTGCCCAGGCCAAGGACGGACTGTTCTACGGACCACAATGGCCAGGGAACACCGGCGGTCCGCCCGGGGAACAGAAACTCTGGAAACCACTGCGCGACAACGCGAACGCCACCCGGCTGTGGACGATGTCCCAGGAGCTGACGGGTGTGACTTTCGGATTGGACCAGGGGCGCCCATGAGTAGTCCGCCACGGGAATCCGCCATGAAAGGCTGCACTTTCGTCACAGCGCCGCAGACATGACATCTGGCACTAAACCGGCGAGATCCGGGTCCGTGCCACCTGCGCGGCCCCGTTGCCCGTGATCAGCCAGAGCGTGGCGAGTTGCGCGATGAAATCATCGAGGGACAGGTCGACGCCTCCGTTGACGAATTCCAGGATGGCATCGGCCGTCCCACCGACGATGAATGCCGGCGTCACCTTCGCCAGCGGATCGGCCTCCAATTCGACCCCGTGCACGGTGCGGCCGTGGCCGATGAGTACGTCGGTGAGCCGGTGCATGACGGTGGTGCGATGGGCATCGAGCTCAGGTAACGCGGCAACACCCCCGAGCAAGACGCGTGCGCGACGGGGGTCGTTGACGAGTGCCCGCACGGCGGCCGCCACACTCGCCATGGCCTGGACTTCCAGGGGCTCCTGCGCGGCAGCGTCCGCTGCCGCCACCGTCGCACTGCGTACTCCGTCGGCTATGTCATCGACGACGGCGGCGGCCAGGCCATCGAGATCGGTGAAGCTCTCGTAGAAGTAGCGCTTGTTGAGATTGGCTGCCGTACAGAGCTTCTCGACAGTCGCACTTCGCCATTCGTTGCGTGTCATCACGTCCATGGCGGCATCCACGAGACGCTCACGCCGTTGCCGGCGCCGAGCATCGGCGGATTGGCCCCCGTAAGCGCGATTGGCCGTTGACACCACCCAGACATTCTGGCACGGTTCCGTACCAGACATTAGGCACGATTCCGTACCAGATATTCGAGAGAGGTGCCCATGACTACCGCAGACACCCAGGCGCACGGCGCCAGCCGCACACCAGAACCGGCCAAGATGTCGGCGCTGGACGACTTGCGCGAGTTATCGCTCACCTCGCCCGTACTGGCGCGCCACCAGGGCTGGGACTACCTGCAGCGCCTCGGCAAGTCCGGACGCCGCGACCAACTGGCCGCCCT
>NZ_JADDIL010000207.1:0-1238 GCF_020826795.1 Microtetraspora sp. AC03309
CTACCACCAGGTAGGCCCCGAGACGGGGACCGCCACTTCAAGTTCTACGAGCTACGGGACAACCTCCAGTGAGATCGCGGCAGCGCAGTGAGATCGCGGGGCGGCCCAGCCTCGCACCGCTGTACGCACCGGTCGCTGTGTCGTGGCGCTGCCGGGCAGCCGACCCGATCCGCCGTACGCGCGTGTCGTCCCGCTGGGCGGTCCCACCCCGCCGTACGCGTCCGCCGCTCCGCTACGGCGGGCAGTTGCTCCTGGAACTCTCCGTCACCTTGCCGCCCTCAACTCCTGGAGTTCCACCTCGCCCTCTCCCATTCCTGCAAGCGTCTCCATCGACATCCTCAACGTGAAGCAGGGTGGGAACGGTGGGACTCACGGTCCTGGAACTCCTTGCCCTGCCGCTCTCACGCCTCTGGAGTTCCACCTTCATCTGGCCGTCGGGCGGTTGCCACCCTCTGCCTCGCCCCTGTCCGAGCTGGGGACCGCGAGGCCGCCGCAGGTCCGAGGTTGACACGGTCCGAGGCCGACGCCGCCAGCCCGAGGTTGACACGGTCCGAGGCCGACGCCGCCAGCCCGAGGTTGACACGGTCCGAGGTCGGCATCGGCCCGAGGTCGACGCCGATCCGAGGTTGACTCCGGTCCGTGCTCTCACCCCCAGCCCCGTCCAAAGCCGCGCTCCCGTCCCCCGCTTCCGAGGCACAGGCGCAAGCAAGTCAGGGCATCGGCCCTCGCCGCTCGAGCACTGCCTCGCCACCCGGATCCCGTCACCCGCGCCCCGCCACCCCTATCGCCGTTCGCCTCCCCGGCCCAGATCGCGGGCTGCCCGTGATGCCGCTCGCCACCAACCCGCCTTCCCCTCACCCCGGACGGAGCTCGATCTCCGCCATGATCCACCCTCAATAGAGGTAGGAAATAGGCGGCGATCAATACATTCCGTGGGGGCGGAATCTGTGATTCCAGGAGAATGCGTCCGCTTATTTTCGGAGGCTGTCTGGGCGGTGTTTTTGTCGGTGGCGGTTGTTAGCGTTGCAATGTGAATATCGAACGGCAGCCGATCCCCGACGGCCTGGGCGACATGCCCCCAGGCGCGGGGCTGGCCGCCGTACTGGAGCAGATCGATATCGCCAGGCTGGACGGCTTCGACGCCGTGATCGTGATGCAAGCCTACGCCCGCCTCGAAGCACACGTGCAGGCCCGCAAAGCCGTCGTGATGGCCGAAGTCGGCCTGTATGAGATTTCCG
>NZ_JADDIL010000208.1:0-1232 GCF_020826795.1 Microtetraspora sp. AC03309
GGATTATTCATGACGATGCTCCATCGTTACTAACCGGCAGTGGTATAGCACCCGGATGCGGTTTCGGCACCTGAATTCAACACATAAGTGCAACGCTCACCCCTGTATGCACTTCGTACGGCGTCTTCCAGCCCAAGCGCTTGCGCGGGCGTAGATTGATCCTCGCTACTGTCCGATTGACGGCTTCGACGGTCAGCTTGCTGAAGTCGCTGCCCTTGGGGAAATACTGGCGGAGCAGACCGTTGGTGTTTTCATTGGTGCCACGTTGCCAGGATGAATAGGGGTCTGCAAAAAAGACCTGGCACTGGCTCCGTAGCGCGATGCGTTCATGCCCGGCAAACTCCCTTCCGTTATCCAGCGTCAGCGTGTGAGCGGCATGGCCCTGAAGCATCAGATTGATCGCCCGCGTTACCTGCCGGCGCGTTCTGCGCTTGACCGGATAGGCGCTCAGATAGCCGCTTTTGCGATCAACCAGGGTCACCAGGTTACCGCCCAGTCCATGTACCGTATCGCCCTCCCAGTCCCCCAGGCGCTCGCGGCTTTCGACCTCGGCTGGGCGTTCACTGATTGACACGCGATTACGCAGCTGCCCGCGCCGATCGTGGCTTCCATAGCGTTTCCGGTAGCGCTTTCGGCGATGTCGCAGATAGGTATAAAGCTCACCACCGGCGCGCTGTTCGGCGGCAATGAACCGATAAATCCACTCATGGCTGACCGCCCGGCTTGGCTGCTCCTGCTTCAACCGCTGGGCGATCTGCTCCGGACTCATGCCATGCTTGAGCCACACCGGGAGATGATGGCTGAGCCATGTCGCCGGCTTGCAAAACTTGCGCGCACCCGCTCGACGAGCATCACTTTCATGGGCCGCAGAAACAGCCTTGTAGATATTCTGGGTGCTGTTGCGGCGAACCTCGCGACTGATCGTCGAGGGATGCACGCCGACCCGCTTTGCAATGCTCGCCTGGCTCTCTGCGGCGCTCAAGCCAGCCTCAATCTGGTAACGTTGTCCCTGAGTCAGCTGCCGGTAATGCGTAGTCATCTGCGCTTGAATCCTTCGGTGTGAGAGCCTGGATTCTACCGGTGGCTGGCTCTCTGCCTCTCGTTTCAAGCGTTGCGCTTATTCTATGAATTCAGGCTCCTTGACTCCGTATTTGCGGTGGATCCAGTCGACCAGCTTGGCCTGCGGATAGCCCATCAGCCAATAGATCACCGCCATCGCGGTCAGCATTTCC
>NZ_JADDIL010000209.1:0-1222 GCF_020826795.1 Microtetraspora sp. AC03309
CGATCGACCAGGTGCGGGCGGATGTGTTCCTGGGCCTGCTGGACGGCGGCATGTCCGGTCTGGACGACGATCAGATCATCGCCGTCCTGTTCGATAACGCCGCCCGCAAACGGGCGGGTGATGAGGACGACTACGACGACCAGCTCTCCGACGATCCCTTCGATGACAGCGGCATCGACGACAGCACCGACCTCTACGACACCTGCGACGACACCGACGACACCAATGGGGACGGGGAGAACACCCGGCTCTCCGAGGGCCTCCACGACGTCCAGCACACCAACGGCGACAAGAACGGCGACAAGAACGGCGAGATGGACGGAGACAAGGACGGCGACGTTGACGACACCGTCACCGGAGAGAGCCCTTCCGGCTCTGCCGATCACGGAGACGTCACCGACCCCTGTAACTCGTCCGGCGATCCCGGTGACACTGACCCTGATACGGGATGCTCAGGCTCCGCCCATGGTGACGGGCCCAACGATGGTGGCCCCACCGGTCCTGTCTCCGGCACCGGTCCTGGGCCTGCTGGTCCTGCCGACCGCACTGGAGCCAGTGCCGGTAGTGTTTCGGGTGTCTGGGGCGGCAACCTCGGCGCGAACGCGAACGCGAACGCGAACGTCAGCGTGAGCCCGAGCCCGAGCCCGAGCCCAAGTCCGAGCGTGAGCCTGGCGGGCAGGGTGGGCGGCAGCCGCGACGACAGCGCGGACCTCAAGAACGGCAGCGCCGACACTGCCGCCGGTGCGGCGAGGTCGGTCGGGTTCGCGGCCGGTGAGCTACGGGTCCAGGTCTCCACCCTGATGCACTTGGACGACCTGCCCGCCGAACTCGCCGGATGGGGCCCCATCCACGCCCAACTCGCACGCCGGCTCGCCAAACGACAGATCGGCGGGGAGTGGCGGTTCGCCATCTGCGACGAGGACGGCCAACTCCTGCACGCAGGGATCACCCGACGCCGACCCGCGGGATGGCCCCGCCAACCCGCACCCGGCCCCGCACCCGACCCCGCGCCCGGCCCTGTGCACGGCCGCGGTTTCACACCCGGCCTACCTTCCCAACCCCTCGCGGGTGACAACCGGGACGGGAGCGATCCGGCGGGCACGGCCAGGGTAGGAGTGACGCCTGCCCGCACACCGGCTGCCGGGCAGGAAGACGGCGACCGGCCGGGCGGGGCCCTCCACGCGAGGCCGGCGTCGGTCCGCCGTCGCGGGATCGTCGAACT
>NZ_JADDIL010000210.1:0-1208 GCF_020826795.1 Microtetraspora sp. AC03309
TCACGATCCGGCGTAGGCGGGGGTTGTCGGTGTTGCGGTTTCGCCAGGCGATGTAGCGGCGGATCATGCTGCCCTGCTCGCGGTGGCCGACGTGGTCGGTGCCGTTGAGAGTGAACTCGCGCAGCGCGGTGAACTGCGCCTCGATCCGGTTCAACCACGAGGAGTTGGTGGGCGTGTAGGCGATCTCCACGTTGTTCGCCTCCGCCCACTGGCCGACCCGCTTGTCCTTCTTGGTCGTCAGGTGCGGGCTGAAGTTGTCGCAAATGACCGCGATCCGCGTCTCGGGCGGATAGAGAGTGCGCAGGTAGCGGCAGAACTCCAGGAACTCGCCGCGTCGCTTGCGCTTCTTGATGTGCCCGTACATCTTGTTCTTGCCCAGGTCCAGAGCGGCGAACAGGTGCCGCACGCCCTGGGTGCGGGTGTAGGTGGCGCGCATCCTGGGCCTCGGTTCACGGGCGGGATCCTTGCCCTTGCCGCCGACACCGGCCCACTGCCTGCCCGGGCGCGGTTGCAGGTTGAGCGGACCGAACTCGTCCATGCAGAAGATCACCGTGGGTTCGCCGTGTTCGGGGATCACCTGGCCGTCGGCAATCGCATACAGGTGCTCGATGCGGGCCTTCTTGACCTGGTAGTCCGGATCGCGGGAGGTCTTCCAGGTCTTTATGGCTTGAAAGGACACGTTTTCCGCACGTAGAAGCTCGCGCAGGCCCTCATGGCTGATGTCCTCGACCACCCCCTCGGCGACCAGGAAATCGGCCAGCTTGGCAAGGCTCCACCGGGAGAACGGCAACCCGTGCTCGCCCGGCTTGGATTTGGCGATCTTCTTGATCTCAACGCGCTGCGGGAGACTGAAGGTCAGCTTCCGGCCGCCCTTGTACTTGGGGTAGAGCGAGTCGAATCCGTCGGTGTTGAAGTTGTGGATCACATCGCGGACGCGGTCTTCGCTGGTGAAGGCGACCTTGGCGATCTGGCCGGTGTTCATGCCCTGGGCTGACAGCAGAACCATTTGCGCTCGCCGCCAGGTCACCACCGATCCCGTGCCGCGCCGTACGATGCGCAGCAACCGGTTCCCTTCATCGTCATCGATCTCGCGTACGCGAACCCGTTCAGCCACGAGCAGAGTGTGAGGCGATCACGCCGATCGCGGTGGGACCTTGATCGGCGTGTCGCCACGAAACGGGGCAAACCCCAGCTGATGCGGCACTAGC
>NZ_JADDIL010000211.1:0-1189 GCF_020826795.1 Microtetraspora sp. AC03309
GGTCAGCTTCATCAAAATTATCGAACTGCAAGCCCGTGCCATCCCCCACGTCCACGCTCTGATTCGGCTGGACCCACGCGACGAACCTGATGAGTCTGACTGGGAATCACCGGTCAGTGCAACTGAACTCGCCACCATCATCCAACACGCCGCCCGCACCGTCACTCTCACCGTCGACGATCCGTGCGCTGATGGCGCAGTGCGCGTGATCGGCTTCGGCACTCAAATCGACACCCAACCCGTCACCGCGCCCGAGAAAGCGATGAATGACACCTCACCACAAAATGATTCGTCACAGGGTAGGTCGCTGTCCGGCCGGCGGGTGGCTCGCTATCTCGCTAAGTACGTCACCAAATCCTTGGCCGACCTCGGAATCAGCGCACGCCGCCTCTCGACCGAAGCCATACCGGACCTGGCGGTGTCCGACCATGTGCGAGCCATCCTGACCACCATCAGCCACCTCGCCGACAACGGACTATCCGGGATTCGACGCTGGTTGCACACCCTCGGATTCCGCGGCCACATCACCAGCAAATCCCGCCGTTATTCGACTACCATGACCGTGCTGCGCGAACAGCGCGCCATTTGGACGCGTCAGGAAAGCTCGAAAAGCACTGCATACCAATACGATCCCGACTGTGACTTCGCCGGTGGCGATGATCTGGTGGCGTGGGAGTTTGACCGTGCCGGCCCCGGCAGCCTCGGCGATCGCAGTCTCGTCTATTCCGCGGCCCTCCAACGTATTCACATCCGCCGCATCGGACTAGTGGAAGCCCGTCGCCACACACGCAGCCAGCATTGGGATCCACCAGGGGCAAGCGATGGCTGAACGATGCCCAACCCCACATGCTCGCTCCGAATGTGACGCTCGAATTAATGCACCGAGCATGTCAGAGGGAGGTGTTCAAATTGACCTGCCGAACCGGAATCGGCTTCCGCGCGAGGCCAACCGCGCGCTGGTAAACGTCATACTGGCTGTGCGGGACCGGACCCGCGGATCACGAAGGGAAGTGGCATGAGCCTCAGGTTCGCTTTCTATGGCCGAGTGAGTACCGAGGACGCTCAAGATCCCGAGGCGAGCCGCAGCTGGCAGAAACGTCGTGCCATCGATCTGATCACTCCGCATGGCGGAGTCCTCGCTGTCGACTACTTCGATATAGGTCAAAGCCGTTCGCTTCCCTGGAAACGC
>NZ_JADDIL010000212.1:0-1180 GCF_020826795.1 Microtetraspora sp. AC03309
CTAGTGGCCCGTCACCGAATCTCGGCCGGGTAATTGATCTCCAGCGGTGAACCCGTCAGGCTGGCTGCCTCTTCGATGGTGGGAGGTGGTCGTGGCTCGCCGACCGGAAGTGTTCGTCCGGCCGTTGACCATGGAGGAAGGCCGCAAGCTGCAGCGGATCACGCGGAGCGCGAAGGATCCGGTCAAGCTGCGGCGGGCGATCGTGGTGATGATGTCCGGCCAGGGCCAAAGCGTCCCGGACATCACCTCGTTGATGCAGGTCAGCGACGACTACGTGCGGGATGTCATCCACGCCTTCAACGAGAAGGGGTTCGACGCACTGGACCCAAAATGGAACGGGGGCCGTCCACGAGCGATCAGTAGCCGGGTGCGTGAGCACATCTGCCTGATCGCCAAGACGGTCCCCGCCGAATGGGGCATCACCGGACACTCCACCTGGAGTCTGCGCACCCTGGCCGAGCACCTCATCGCACGCGGGGTGGTGGCGGCGATCAGCCGCGAGCACCTGCGGCGGATCCTGCGTGCAGGCGGAGTGAGCTGGCAGACCACCACGACGTGGAAGTCCTCCACCGACCCGCACTTCATCGCCAAGATGCAGCGCGTCCTGGACCTCTACGATCACCCGCCCGCCGATGGGCGGGTGATCTGCGTGGACGAGTTCGGGCCGTTGAACCTGATGCCCCGCAAGGGCAAACGGTGGCGGCCGGCGGGTTCGCCGGCCCGGCTGCGTGCCACCTACAACCGCTACAACGGCGTGATGCAGATGATCGCCGCGCTCGATCTGGCCACGGGCAGGCTGTACTACCGGATCCGTAAGCGCAAGCGCTGGCGCGAATACCTGTCGTTCCTCAAGACGCTCCGCGTGCGCTGGCCAGGCGAGAAGCTGTATGTGATCGCCGACAACTACTCGCCCCACAAGCACCCCCAGGTCCGGGCCTGGGCGGCTGACAACGATGTTGAGCTGGTGTTCCTGCCGACCTACGGTTCCTGGTTGAACTGGATCGAGTCGGAGTTCGCCGCGTTGCGCTACTACGCGCTGAACGGCACCGACCACCGCAGTCATGATGAGCAGAACGCGGTGATCGGTGCTTACGTGCGCTGGCGCAATGCCCGAGCACAGCCCAAGACCAACTTTGCCGCCAGCTCACCGATCAGAAGCTGGACGAGTTACCCGGCCAAG
>NZ_JADDIL010000213.1:0-1171 GCF_020826795.1 Microtetraspora sp. AC03309
CCCCAGGACACACCCCACGACACACCCCACGACAGACCCCAGGACGCCCCTCAGAACGCTCTTCCGGACGCCTTCCGGGACGCTCTTCGGGACCCCGCCCGAGACGCGTCCCGGCGCGTCCCGGTCGAGGCCCGCTCTCCGTCGGCGGATCCGCCCTCGTCCTGCCGCCGGGCGCCGTCACCGCTGTCATGGCCGTCGTGCTGGTCGCCGCCCTGGTCACCGCCCTGGTCGCCGGGGCACGTCCGGCACGGGCGGCGGCGCTTGAGAAGGTCACCGGGTTCGGGTCCAATCCCGGCGGCCTCACCATGTGGGTCTACCGCCCCGACGGCCTGCCGGACGGCGCGCCCGCCGTCGTGGCCCTGCACGGCTGCACGCAGACCGCGAGCGACTACTTCACCGACTCCGGCTGGAGGAAGTTCGCCGATCTCCACCGCTTCGCGCTGATCCTTCCGGAGCGGATCGACTCCGCGAGTTTCCCGTCCAACTGCTTCCAGTGGTACCAGGAGGCCCACATCAGGCGGGGCCAGGGAGCGGCGCTGTCCATCGCGCAGATGGTCGCCCACGCCACCGGGGCATACCGCCTCGACACCGGGCGGATCTCCGTCACGGGGCTGTCGGCGGGCGGGGCGATGGCGGCGGTCATGCTCGCGACCTACCCCGACCTGTTCCAGGCCGGTTCCGTCGTGGCCGGCCTGCCGTACCGCTGCGCACCGCCCGCCTCGACGAGCACCTGCATGGGCGGCGCCGTCAGCAAGACCCCGGCGCAGTGGGGCGATCTCGTACGCGACGCGTACCCCGGCTACACCGGACGGCGTCCTCGGGTGGCCATCTGGCACGGGCAGGCGGACTACGTCGTCAACAAGGCCAACGGCACCGAGCTGCGCGACCAGTTCACCGATGTGCTCGGCGTCCCGCGGACACCCGCGTCCACCGAGAGCCTTCCCTCCGGCACGACCCTGGAGCGGTACGGCGACGACGCCGTACGGTTCTACGCGGTCGCCGGCATGGGGCACGGAACTCCGGTGGATCCCGGCGGCGCGGCCGACCAGTGCGGCACGGCGGGCGCCTACTTCCTCGACACCATCTGCTCCGCGTACCACGACATGCGGTTCTTCGGGCTGGACGGCGGGGTCACCCCGAGCCCGACCCCCAGCACCACGCCCAGCCCGAC
>NZ_JADDIL010000214.1:0-1165 GCF_020826795.1 Microtetraspora sp. AC03309
GCATACTGCTTGTCCACCTCCACCTTCAGGGCTTCGAGGGGCTTCTGGAATTTGGCGGTTTGGTAGGCGAAGGTGAACCAGCGGTACTGCTGGTCGATTTGGAACCACTCGGACTGGTACTTCTGCAGGCCAGCTTCCATCGATGAGATCGCGTTGGGCAAGGCAGCAATGGCTGCAAGGAGCTCGGAGGCGCATTGGGTCGCCGCGTACAACTTGGCGTACTTGTCTTTCCACAGGCTGTCTTGGCGCTGCCGCACCGTTTCAGCTACCTCTCGGGGTGTTACCGACTGAGCTGCGACTGCGGCCGCAAGATCGACGATGATCTTGCGATCAATTTCCTCAAAGGTCGTGACTGGGGCTAGATCACGGAAGTCGCGGTGCTCGATCTTTGACTTCAGGTCAAGTGCATCGGCCGCCCGGGAGGCGAGCGTCTTCATCATGCCTTGGGTGCGAACGTCGTAGCGCAGGCTGTTGAAGTCATTCCGGATGTTTCGGAACTCGCCGGGTGTTTCTGACGCGAAGTCCTCGATCGCCCTGCTGTACATCCACAGCACGAAATCGTCGATGGTTGGGTTAGTGCCCGAGTACCTATAAATCTTCGCCAGGCCGTCCCAAAGGAACTGGTCTAGTCCGAATGTCGTGAGGTCGTCGAATTTGGCCCGTTTGCTTGCGGCGTTCTCGGCGAGGAGTTCACGAATTATGTCGGTCAGCGTGTGTCCCGAGGACTTCACGAGAACCTGGGACATCTTGGCCTGCATCTTCGCAGCGTCGTCGCCTGGGGCAAGAAGCTTTGCCAGTGCGAGCTTTCGAGAGTTGGCGCCGAAGAAACTCTGGTGTTGCTCGATGACGGCAGCTAGCGCGGGCTCCTCAAACCCGAGTTCCTGTTGAAGCATGGAGGTCTTGTCTGCGATGAAGACCCCGTAGGCCAACTCAAGGTCCAGTAGCCAGTTGCCTGTGCCCCTTAGTATCTCACCGGAGCGATAGACGAGGTGCTTGGTGACTTGATCGGCGAGGATCGTGCTCTTCACACCGAATTCGTTGCCGTGCACTCGAATGACGTTCACGGCGCCGAGTTCGAGCGCATCGACGTCTGTGTCGTACTCGCCGGAAGGGTCGTGCCAGAACACGACTCGCTGTGCGGCCAGCCGATTGTTGATGGCATCCT
>NZ_JADDIL010000215.1:0-1110 GCF_020826795.1 Microtetraspora sp. AC03309
CCCACCCAGATCAGCGGTGAGGTCACCTGGTGGGACACGACCCGCCCGGACAGCGAGGGGCCGACGTTCCAGAAGCTGATCAAGGAGTTCGAGGCCGCGTACCCGAAGATCAAGGTCAAGTACGTCAACGTCCCGTCGGACCAGGCGCAGAACCAGTTCCAGACGGCGGCGCAGGCCGGGACCGGCGCTCCGGACGTGATCCGCTCGGAGGTGGCGTGGACGTCGCAGTTCGCCTCGCTGGGCTATCTGCAGCCGTTGGACGGCACGCGTGCGGTGGACAACGAGAGTGACTACCTGGCCGGGCCGCTGAGCAGCACCAAGTACGACGGCAAGACGTACGCGGTGCCGCAGGTGACCGACACGCTGGCGCTGCTGTTCAACAAGAAGCTGCTCAAGCAGGCCGGTTACGAGGAGGCGCCCAAGACGGTCGAGGAGCTGAAGAAGGTCGCTCTCGACGTCAAGGCGAAGACGGGTGTCAACGGTCTGGCGTTGAACGTCGACTCCTACTTCCTGCTGCCGTTCATCTACGGGGAGGGCGGCGACCTGCTCGACGTGCAGAGCAAGAAGATCGTCGTCAACTCGCCGGGGAACGCGAAGGCGATGGCGGAGGTGGCGGACCTGGTCGCCTCGGGGGCGGCGGCCAAGCCCGCGCTTCAGGACAGTTATGCCAACGCGATGACCGCGTTGAAGGACGGCAAGGCCGCGATGATCTACAACGGCCCGTGGGCGCTGTCGGAGGTCTACCAGGGCAAGGAGTTCAAGGACAAGACGAACCTCGGCATCGCGCCGGTCCCGGCGGGTTCGGTCAAGGCCGGAGCGCCGACCGGCGGCTGGAACCTGGCCGTCTACGCCGGTTCCAAGAACATCGAGGCGTCGTATGAGTTCCTGCGCTTCATGAGCTCGGCCTCTTCCCTCGCCACCGTTTCCGGTGACCTCGGCCTGCTGCCGACCCGGTCGTCGAGCTTCGACGACGCCAAGGTCAAGGGCAACCCCGACGTGGCCATCTTCAAGCCGATCCTCGACACGGCGGTCGGCCGGCCGTGGATCCCCGAGGGCGGCCAGCTCTTCCAGCCGCTGCTTGAGGGCTACCAGGCGCTGCTCTCCGGCACC
>NZ_JADDIL010000216.1:0-1108 GCF_020826795.1 Microtetraspora sp. AC03309
AAGGTGCTCATCGAGACCAGCCCGGACGGGTCGGGCTTCCGGTCGCGGCGCCGGCCGGGCACCATTCAGAACGTCCCCGAGCTGCGCACGATGTTGTCGGAATTCATGTCGATGGTGCGCGCCGACAGTGTCGGGATACCGCGGCCGGAGGCCAGAAACTACACGCATCTGACCGACCGGATATTGAGCCAGCAGGAGTTCATGGAGACGCTGGTGGAGCGGGTCGACGCCTTGCAAAAGCGTCTGCCGTCGGCCAATGCGGACAACATGCTGTTGATCTGCGGAGACGGCCGCAAAGTCGCCCTGGACCCGAACCTGGTCGGAATCCGCGAGAGCGCCCCCAAGCTGGAAGGGGTGGCGGCCCTGGTCGCCGACATCTACCACGACACCAAGGATCGGGTGTATGAAGGATCGCCGAATCCGGGGGCGTTCCAACTGGTCATGTGCGACCTCGGTACCCCGAAGAAGGGCGATGCCCAGAGCTACGGGCGGATCCGCGATGGGCTGATCGCACGTGGCGTGCCGGCCGAAAAGGTTCGGTTCGTCCACGAGGCCACCACGCCGAAGGCACGCGAGGCGCTGTTCGCCGCATGCCGAGACGGCCGGGTCGCGGTCCTTCTAGGTTCTACGGCCAAGGTCGGCATTGGCACAAACCTGCAAGCCCGGCTCCACTCCCTTCATCACGCAGACCCGACGTGGACGGCGGCGGCGTGGTTGCAACGCAACGGCCGGATTCAGCGCAACGGCAACCAACACGATGTCGTCGGCATTCACTCGCACGTAGCACGAAAAACGTTCGACGCGTTCATGTTCGGCACCGTGGAAAGAAAGGCGGCCGGATTCTCCCAGCTGTACCGCATGGACGGGCAGGCTCGCGAGATCGAGGACATCGGCGATGACGCCTTGACCTTCGGGGAACTCAAGGCCGCCGCCGCCGGCAACGAGCTGCTGCTACGGCAGCACGAGTTGCAGACCCGCGTGCGTCAGCTGCGGTTGTCTCACGTCACCGTTCAGCAGAACGTTCGCACGCTGCTGCACCAGGCAGCGGTGGCCGACAAGACCGCGGCTGCGGCAGCCGACCGGTTGCAGCGGTTGGAGGCCTTCGCTC
>NZ_JADDIL010000217.1:0-1097 GCF_020826795.1 Microtetraspora sp. AC03309
GTCGGCAACACGCGGGTGTATCCCGATGGCACAGTCCACGATTACGCCACCGGCACGCGGTACACACAACCGGTGAAAACCGTTGCCGCCCATCAGAGCACTGCGCCGGATGACGAGTCCGTCAGCAGGTATTTGCAGCTGGCTGACCGGCTGGTCATCGCTGATGGTCTGGCTGCCGGCCTGAGCTACACCGCGATCGCCGACAAGATCGGTCGGAATAAGTCGACGGTGTCCCGCGAGGTCGCTGCGCACCGTGTTGAGGGCTTGTATCTGCCCTATCAGGCCGATGCGGCGGCTGCGGCGGCGCGGGCCCGGCCCAAGGCGTCCAAACTGGTGACCAACCAGAGGTTGCGCAAAGAGGTCGAAGAGGGGCTGGCTAAACGGTGGTCCCCGGAGGAGATTTCGCATCGTCTGGTCAGGGATTTTCCGGACGACGAGAGTATGCGGGTGAGCCACGAAACGATCTATCAATCCCTCTACTTCCAGGCGCGCGGTGGCTTGAAAAAGGAAGTGGCCCAAGCCCTTCGGTCTGGACGCACGTGCCGTAAACCGAACCGTAAGCCCGGTGAGCGCTACCAGCGGTTCGTTGATCCGATGATCATGATCGCTGACCGGCCCGATATCGAGGATCGGGCGGTGCCCGGGCACTGGGAGGGCGATCTGATCATGGGCGAACTCAACAAGACCGCGATCGCCACCCTGGTCGAACGCGCCACCCGCTACACCATGCTGGTGCACCTGCCCGGCGGCCATGACGCCGAAACAGTCCGTGACGGCCTGATCGCCACCATGAAGACATTGCCGGCGCATCTGCGGGGATCACTGACCTGGGATCAAGGCGCTGAGATGGCCGGGCACAAAGGCTTCACCACGGCCACCGACATGCAGGTGTATTTCTGCGATCCGGCCAGTCCATGGCAGCGAGGCACCAACGAGAACACCAACGGCCTGCTGCGCCAGTACTTCCCCAAAGGCACCGACCTCAGTGTCTACGGGCCCGAAGACCTCGAACACGTCGCCCAGCAACTCAACGGCCGCCCACGCAAAACGCTCGACTGGGATACCCCAGCCGAGCGTTTGCGTGATCTACTGCTGAC
>NZ_JADDIL010000218.1:0-1076 GCF_020826795.1 Microtetraspora sp. AC03309
TAGTTGTTCTTGGCCTCCTCGTTCCATGCGTCGATCAGTTCCTTGAGCTTTTCCGGGCTCTGGTCGGCGAGGTTCTTGGCCTCGGAGCGGTCCTCATCGACATGGAAGAGCTCCCACTTGTCCTGATCGAAATGGCCTTTGCCGCTGATCGGCGCATGCAGCGCCGACGCCTTCCAGCCGTCCTGCCAGATCCCGCGGGTGCCCAGCATCGCGTAGTACTGACGCTTCTTGGTGGTCGGAGCGTCGGCTCCGTCGAAGCTGTACCGCATCGACACCCCGTTCAGCGGGTATTGCTTGATGCCGCGGTACTCCTCGGGCATCTCGATGCCCGCGACGTCGAGAATGGTCGGGACGACGTCGGTGGCGTGGTGATACTGATGGCGCACCTCGCCCCTGGCTTTGATGCCCTTCGGCCAGTGGATCACCATGGGATCGCAAGTGCCGCCGGAGAACTGCGAATAGCGCTTGAACATCTGGAACGGCGTGGAAAAAGCGACCGCCCAGCCCGTCGGGTAGTGGTTGTACGTGTCGGGCGTGCCCAGCTTGTCCAGCATCTTCATGTTCTCGGCCAGGTCATCGGGGTAGCCGTTGAAGAATTTGTTCTCGTTGACCGAACCGTTCGGCGACCCCTCGCCGGACGCACCGTTGTCCGCGCAGTAGAAGATGACGGTGTTGTCCAGCTGGCCGGTCTGTTCCAGGTAGTCGACCACCCGCCCGACCTGAGCGTCGGTGTATTCGGAGAAGCCGGCGAACACCTCGGCCATCCGGCTGAACAGCTTCTTCTCATCCGGGCTCAAAGAGTCCCACGGTCGCACCGCGTCAGCCTCCGACGCCACGTCTTCTGGTAGCGGATTGATGGGGGT
This sequence comes from Microtetraspora sp. AC03309, assembly GCF_020826795.1. Lineage (NCBI taxonomy): Bacteria > Bacillati > Actinomycetota > Actinomycetes > Streptosporangiales > Streptosporangiaceae > Microtetraspora > Microtetraspora sp. AC03309. The sequence continues at coordinate 864 of NZ_JADDIL010000218.1, forward strand.
CAGTTCGGTGCCCTCGGGCATGATGCCCTTGTCGATCATCCGCTTGAGTACCCACTCGCGGTAGGCCTCGTAGCCCATGTCGAACCGGCCCGCATAGCGGTCGGCCCACTCCTTGAACACGTGGTGCGGGGCATGGCCGGCACCTGGGCACAGGTAGGTGAACCAGGGCTTGTCAGGAGCGATCACCAAGGCGTCACGGATGAACTCGATGGT
>NZ_JADDIL010000219.1:0-1076 GCF_020826795.1 Microtetraspora sp. AC03309
CTCCCGCTGAGCTAATCGCGCTGGTCGAAACTTTTGGAGGTGGAGACGGGAATCGAACCCGTGTGCACGGCTTTGCAGGCCGTTGCCTCACCACTCGGCCACTCCACCACTGGGGTTGATGCCACGATCGCGCCTTCGAGCGGATGACGGGATTCGAACCCGCGACCCTCACCTTGGCAAGGTGATGCGCTACCAACTGCGCTACATCCGCGCGCCACGAGCGAGATCGTCGCCCGTCGCGATGCAGAACATTAGTCCACCGACGTGCGCAGACACAAATCCCCATTACGGGAGGGCAAAGCCTGGCCAAAAACGGTGTTTCAGAACAGGTGATACGCCTGCCGGGAGAGGGCGAATCCGTGGCGGCTCTTCACGTCGAGGCATGTGATGCCCGTCGCAGTGCCTTCGCAGCGCAGCGTGCCTGCCGTGATCGAGTCCCGGTCGGCCAGTTGGGTGTCCGCGCGCGGCGTGGTGCCGCCCGCGCATACGAATTGCGCCGGCCTGTCCGGGCTGAGCGTGATCCCGTGTCCGTAGTCGAAGGCGCAACTGGCCGGCCGCAGGGGAGGGGCCCAGTTACGTTCGAGGATGTCGCAACGCGCCGCCGTGACATCGAGGTAGCACCGCACGTTGCCCGAGGGGGTGTCGAAGCTCGTCGGCCTGGTGACCTGCCGGTTCACCAGGTCGGCGACGCTCTGGATGACCGGCGTTACGGCCGGAGCCTGATCTGTCATGGCTGTCGGCGCGCTGTGGCAACCCGAAAACAGGGCGCTAGCAGCAAAAACTGCGCTACTGGCGGCCGGCCAAAAGACCCGCAGGTGAACCATGACGGGTGACCATACGCCCGCATCGGAGTGCATATTTGGCAAATCAATCAAGTCGATCAGGTGGATACCGATTCGGGTCTGGCCGCCGATGCGTGCTAGTGTTCGACGTCGTTCCCACGGTCTCGTAGCTCAGTGGGAGAGCGTCCGCCTCACACGCGGAAGGTCGCTGGTTCGAACCCAGCCGGGACCACCACAAGATCGCTTGCCCAACCGCCGAATTGGTGCGGTTCGGCACGTCGAGTTGTTTCTAAG
>NZ_JADDIL010000220.1:0-1072 GCF_020826795.1 Microtetraspora sp. AC03309
GCGGCAGCAGGCACAGAAACTCCACGACCCGCGCGGCCCAGCGGGCCCGCACGCGTACCCAGATCATCGTCGGCACCAGCAAGACCAGCATGGCGAGGACGGTGAACACCGCGAGCAGCAGCGAGATCACGATGGCGTGATACAACTCCTCGTCGGTCACCAGGTTTCTCCAAGCCGCAGCGGTGCGGCCACCGGCGATCAGATTGCGGGTGGAGAAATCGGCCATGGCATAGAGGGGGAACAGGAAGAACAGGCCGAACAACACCAGGAGTGTTATCCGGGTGGCGCGGTTCATTTGAGCCACCTCGCCGTCCGGCGCACCAGCGCGTTGTAGGCGATCATCACCGCGGCGACGACGACGATCATCCGGTATTCAGTGCCGTCGGTGATGACCTCGGCAAGGCGGGCCTGCTCGTGAGCGGCCATCGCCGTCGCCAGCACCCCGTTGATCAGATACGCCAGCGCACCGGCCGCCGCGATGGGGGTGAACAGCCCGAGGACCAGCAGGACACCGGCGGCGATCTGCCCACCGGTGGCCGCATAGGTCAGGATGTCGGCGTTCTTGTACCCCATCTCACCCAGTGAGGTGTTGAAACCGTCGAGCCCCGGGCCGCCCCACCAGCCGAAGGCCTTCTGCAGGCCGTGGATGATCATCAGCCCGCCCAGCGCCACGCGCAGGATCAGCAGGCCGAGGTCCTGAGTGCCACGTCTACCGGCAGCCCTGACGCGCTCGTCGACGAACTCGTCGCGCTCGATCTCGGCAGGCTCGGCATTGAAGGGCGCCATCGGAGCGGGGCCGGACTGCGCGTACGGAAGGGGCTCGGGGTCGGGAACCAGGCTGAATGCCGACTGGTCACCCGTTTTCGAGTCGTAGCGCGGAATGGCGGTGGTCTCGAAGTCTCCGCCGTAGTTCTCCGAAGGCAGGTCGTCTTCGGGGTCGACCAGGCTGGCCCCGGTCGGCCTGGCGGAATCGTCCGAGTAACCCGGTCGTTGCCAGGCTTGTGGGTCCTGCGGGTGGCTGGTCACAGCTGCCAGGGTAAGTGCAAGTGGGGTCCGATCCGGGTATTTACCC
>NZ_JADDIL010000221.1:0-1049 GCF_020826795.1 Microtetraspora sp. AC03309
CAACAACCACCACCCGAGCTCTGCCCCTCCCCACCGGTGAAGCAGCCCTGGGACAAAACCGGCTCTACGCCAACTTCGACGCCGGCCTCGCCAAACAACCATGCAATCCGACCGGCTGGCCCAGCGACGCCGTGGCCGCCAAAATCTTCTACGAGACCTCGCTGCAGTGTCTGAACACCGCCTGGAAACCGTTCATGACAGCCGCAGGTTTCGAGTTCCGTCCGGCCACACTCTCGATACCAACGGGCACTGTCGTTACCAACCCGTGCAACACGTACGAGGTGGGGCCCGGCCGCAATCCAGCCCTTTACTGCGGCACCGACGAAACCATCTACATGCCCCTGGTCGGAATGCCCGCAGACAAATACGGCGACCAGGCTGTCATCTATCTTGCGATGCTGGCCCATGAGTACGGCCACCACATCCAAGCCCTCACCGGCACCTCCGGTGAGGAATACAAGCAGGCGCAAGCCCTGGGCGAGCAGTCCGCAGAAGGCCTTGAACTGTCACGCCGCCTGGAATTGCAGGCGCAGTGCCTCTCCGGCATGTTTGTCGGCTCGATCGTCGAGACGGGCGGCCGATTCACCGTGGCCGACTATCAAATAGCGCTGGACGACAACGCCACCCGTGGTGATTGGGATCCGAGTGCTCCGCGCGACCATGGTTCGAAGGCACACTTCGGTGGCTGGTGGGATCAGGGCTACCGTCTGAACAAGATCGGCGAGTGCAACACCTGGCTCTCCCCTGCCAGCGACGTGTCGTAGCGGGCGAATAGCTGCGTTCCGACATCGCACAGCTCCGGCAAGGTTCGTCGAAGTCCAGACACCTACCCGGACGGATTTGCCGCATGGCTGCGTGGGTACGACGGCCAGCACCTCCTGATTGACGGCGATGCGAATCGGCTGAGCTGCGTCGACGCATCGACAGGGCAAGTCGTGCGAGAAGAGCGAGAAAGCGCCCTGCTGAGCGGAGTGGCTGGGCGATGGTTATTTTTCCGGGAATTGCGGAGGCGCCTATCACGGGGTGATCCGCTGGGAGTGAGGCCGGGC
>NZ_JADDIL010000222.1:0-1036 GCF_020826795.1 Microtetraspora sp. AC03309
TTACCGTAGCGAACCGGTGCGCCAAACGGTCGCCGTCGCCTGAACGTCCTCGAGAACTTTCGTCCCGAAACAGGGGACGCCCCGCTGCGGAAGTTCAGCGGGGCGGCTGCGGCAGCACGACCGACTGCTAGGGAGGTCGAGGCTGTCGGGTCCTCGGCCCAGTCGCGCTCCCTTTGACCAATTCGAACCGCAGCAACACCAAACTAGCCCGCCGATGCATAAGTTGCGTAGGGACTTTCGGCCCCTGAAGATCGCTGAAGGGCCCTATGTCGGTGCGTGTTTCGGATCCGCAGTCGGTCGGTCCGTCGCACAGCAGATCGCCTTCGGCGCATACACAGATCGCCGACGAAGATATAGAGCCTTGTGGCCCTTCCGGCACACGATTGCACTAGGCCAAACTGGGGTCTCCCGTTATCGAGAGGCCCATCTGATGGCTCAGTACCGCGCGCCGATGTGGACGTGGTTGCTACTGGTCGTGGCGCTGCTCCTCATCTTCGGGCGGTGCAGCGACGGTGACCGTGAGCTTTCGAACCACGGACAGATCGCGGTGTTGGGATCGACAGGTGCCGCGTCGTAGCGAGCCGGTAAGCCCAGGACTCCGTCAACGAGGATCGGCTTTGAATTCTCGACGCCTAGGGCTGACCGCTGCGGTTCGCGGAGGCGCTCGACGGCACGATCATCACCGGGCACGGGGCATGATGAATGAGGGCGTTACTCGTCGAGCCCAGGACTGAGCCCACAAATTCACTGCGGCCCCGACTTCCAACGACAATCAGTTGTGCTTCAGGCGCGTAACGCATCAATGCCCAGGCCGTCCGGCCGGTGGTCACCGCGCAATGGGCGACGACCTCGGGATGGCGTGCGCTCCACCGTGCGATGCGCTGATTCAGCAGTTCCTGCTGCTGCGCTTGGTATTCCGGCCACCATCGTGGTTGGGCTTCCGGATCCGCGAGGCTGCCGGGCAATTCGCCACAACTGAAGACGGCGGTGAGGTCGGCGCCGCGCAATGCCGCTTCCTCGAATGCCCACTCAGTGG
>NZ_JADDIL010000223.1:0-1036 GCF_020826795.1 Microtetraspora sp. AC03309
GTCCTGGCCATCTCTAGACCGGCGTATGGTCCAGCTTCTCGGAGCCGGCCCGCAGATAACGTCCTGATTTCACCGATTCACCGTAGCCGTCCCGGAATTGACCATTGCGGAACACCACTGCGCCGTTGACCGCGGTCGCGATGACGGCGTCGTCGCTGCGGTTCACCATGCGGCTCAGGCCGCCGTAGAACGGGACCGACTCTTCGTGATACGCCTCGACCGTCTCGTTGAGGCCGGCCGGGTCGATCACCACGAAGTCGGCACGGTCGCCCTGGCGCAGAGTGCCTGCCGAGACGCCGAACCAATCGGCCACCTCGGCGGTCAGCCGGTGCACGGCATGCTCGGTGGTCATGAACGGGCGCCCGGCCAGCTGCGCATCGCGTACCCGCTTGAGCAGCTTCACCGGGTAGTTGTAGAACGCCATGTTGCGCAGGTGCGCACCGGCATCCGAGAAGCCCATGTGTACCGATGGCTCCTTGGCCAGCTTGTCGAGGAACTTCGGCCGGTCGTTGGCCACGATGGTGGTCCAGCGCACGTTGCGCTCACCGTTGTCGACGAGCACATCGAGGAACGCGTCGAGCGGGTGGATACCGCGCTCGTCGGCGATCTGGCCGAAGCTCTTGCCGATCAGCGTCTTGTCCGGGCATTCGACGATCCTGGCGTCGTGAAAGTCGCGGTGCCACAAGGTCGGTCCGAGGACGCGCCGGTCGAAAGACTTGCGGAACCGGCGGCGGTACTCCGGGTCGGCCAGCAGCTTGTTGCGCTCGAACTGATCCTTGAGGTGCAGGGCGGCCGTTCCGGCGCCGAACTCCTCGAACACCGGCAGATCGATTCCGTCCGAATACAATTCGAACGGAACCGGCAGATGCTGGAACCGCACCTTGGAACCCAGGATCCGGTTGAGCAACCGCACCCCTGGCCCGAGTACCCGCACCGCCCCGGGCGAGGACTTGGCGTCGGCCGAGACCAGCAAGCTCATCCGCACATCCCGGCGACGGCCGAACAGGCCGCTGCTCTCCAGGAAGAAGTTCAGTGC
>NZ_JADDIL010000224.1:0-1033 GCF_020826795.1 Microtetraspora sp. AC03309
GGCAGCGAGGGAGCTGGCGTCCCGCTATGGGTCCACTCACATAACCAGCACCCCACCCAGCACGGGGTGGGGTGCTGGTTATCTCTTAGAAACGGCTGTGCGCCTGCGGGTTTGGTGGGTTTGTGTCGGTCGTTGTCGGTAGAATCGCGGGTGTAGGGCAGGCCATCCGGCAGGCCCACGAATCCCGGAAGGGGAGTTGTCATGACCTCTGTTTTGGACACGCCGGCGGTTGTCGAGGACGTCGCGCAGAATGCTGACGTTGCGGTGCCGGAAGTGAACACGATGACGGCCAAGTCGCTGCATACCGTGCTGTCGGATGCGTTGTTGTTCACGTCGCCACCGTCGGCGCGGCTGCCGTTTCTGGAGGTGATCCACCTTGAGTTCGGTGATGGACAGTTGGTGGCGTCGGCCACGGATCGATTCGTGCTCGGAGTCTCGCGTGCGGAATACGCCGGCGCGACGTTCAGCATCATGCTGGCCAGTGCCGACGCCAAGACACTGATACAGATGGCCAAGACCATCAAGCGTGATGAGAGTGCGCGGGAGGTCACCATCGAAGCGGCCGACGTCGATCGGCTGTCGCAAGCTCAGTCGTTGACCTTCCGGTTCAGCACCGGTGAGTCGATGACCGTGCGGGGCCAGGATGCTACGCCGATCAAGTGGCGTCAGCTGGTGCCGGCCGACGACACCCGTATGGGTGGGATTGTCGGCATGGGCTACACCCCGGCGCTCGCGGCGAAATTCTGCAAGGTTCGCCCCGACGAGGCCGGCTCCGGTACCCAGATGGTGGTGTTCCCGTCGGTGACCTCTCAAGGCCGGCCCGGACCGACCACGATCCGGATCGGCGAGAACTTCATTGGGCTGCTTATGCCGGTCCGGCCGCCGTCGGGGGAGGACTGGACATACGAACGGCCCGGATGGATCGACCAGCCGGCCAGCGTGGCCGCCAGCGGCCCGGAAGGGGGTCGCTGAGGTGACGGCGGCGGTGTATCGGCCTGACCCGGCCAGCGAGGCGGAGCGAGCCGACAAGACC
>NZ_JADDIL010000225.1:0-1028 GCF_020826795.1 Microtetraspora sp. AC03309
CCTGATGCTCGGGTTGAGTTCATGTTGGCTGATGCGGCGCCGGTGGTGGTGATCACTACGGCGGCGTTGGGTGAGCGGCTCGGTGGCTGTGGTGTGCCGGTGGTGGAGGTTGATGATCCTCGGATCGGGGCGCAGTCGTGTGCTGGGTTGTCGGTTCCGGCTCCTGATGATGTGGCGCACATTATTTACACGTCGGGGACGACGGGGACGCCGAAAGGTGTTGCGGTTACTCATCAGAACGTGACGCGGTTGTTTGACGGCATGGATGTGGGTGTCGAGTTGGGGCCGCGGCAGGTGTGGGCGGCGTGTTCGTCGTTGGCGTTCGATTTTTCGGTGTGGGAGATCTGGGGTGCGCTGCTGCACGGTGGGCGTTTGGTGGTGGTGTCTGAGCAGACGACCCGTTCGCCGCAGGATTTGGAGGCGTTGGTTGTTGCTGAGGGCGTGACGGTGTTGAGCCAGACGCCTTCTGCGGTGGGTGTTTTGGATCCGGTGAAGTTGTCGTCGGTGTCGGCGTTGATGGTGGCTGCTGAGGCGTGTCCGCCGGATGTGGTGGATCGGTGGGCGCCGGGGCGGGTGATGATCAATGGGTATGGGCCGACGGAGACGACGGTGTATGCCACGATCAGTGCTCCGTTGCAGGCTGGTTCGGGTGTGGTGCCGATCGGTGTGCCGGTGCCTGGTGCGGCGTTGTTCGTGTTGGATCGGTGGTTGCGTCCGGTTGCTCCGGGTGTGGTGGGTGAGTTGTATGTGGCCGGCCGGGGTGTGGGCGTGGGCTACGTACGCCGGCCTGGTTTGACCGGGTCGCGGTTTGTGGCGTGTCCGTTCGGGGCGCCGGGTGCGCGGATGTATCGGACCGGGGATCTGGTGTCGTGGGGTCCGGATGGGCAGTTGCGGTATGCCGGTCGGTCCGATGAGCAGGTCAAGGTTCGTGGTTACCGCATCGAGTTGGGTGAGATCCAAGCAGCGTTGGCTGATCTGGATGGTGTTCAGCAGGCGGTGGTGGTCGTCCGGGAGGATCAGCCTGGTGA
>NZ_JADDIL010000226.1:0-1023 GCF_020826795.1 Microtetraspora sp. AC03309
GCATCAAGGGACCCCGATCAACCCGATCGGCAACGCCATGCGGATCAACATCTACGGCGAGGGCGAAACCGACTATCTCGGGTTCTCCGACTTCGCCACCGAGCCGCAGCACGCTCATGGCCGCCCGCTGACGGCGGTTTTGGCCAACGGCTGCGCCAGTGACATCTGCATGCGCAGCGCACCCATCAACCAGGCGACCCTCAACGAGATTCGGCGGCTGGCACAATCGGCCCTCGTCGGCGGGTGCCGCTTCACCTACGCGTCGACCCAGGTGCAGTTCGCCACCCCGCGGGCAGACATCCTCAGCCTCGGGACGGTGATCCAGCAACACCGCATCGCCGATCCCACCGATCCCGCCAATCCCCAATTCGACATGGAGGTCTGGGTCGTCGAAATGTTCTGAGCGCAGGCTGGGCAGGGCTACTTGGCTGCGAGCCTGACGAGGGTGTCACGCGGATCCGTCTCGCGCAGGTTCACGTTCATGACGTAGACGTTGCCGTCTCCGTCGACGGCGATGGCGGACGGGCGCTGAAGCCCGCTGAACGGAAGCTGGACCCAGTCACCGCCACCGCCCGGCATCCGCGACACCGTGCCCGCCATCCGGTCAGTCGCATAGAGATTGCCTGCGGCATCCACCGCAAGGCCACCCACGTTCTCCGGCGCGTCGGCAATCGCCACCGCCTCTTCGGCGTCCTTCGCGATCTTCAGAATCTTGCCGTCACGGGCTGAGTACAGATTGTCGTCGGCGTCGACCACCAAGTGCCCCAACCCGTTACCGATCTCGACAGGAAGCTCTATCGGGGCGGCCGCACCGGGAGCGAGCTTCAACAGCTTGTTGCGCTGGTTGTCGGTGATGTAGACCGAGCCGTCCGTACCCACCGCCATCTGGCCGAACTTTGTGAGCTTGTCGAACGGCAACGGTTCCGGGGTGGTGGATCCGGGCGCGATCGTCTCGACAGCGCCACCGAGAGCGACGAAGGACAACCGGCCGTCCGGCGCGACGCCGAATGTCGAAACGAGGGG
>NZ_JADDIL010000227.1:0-1022 GCF_020826795.1 Microtetraspora sp. AC03309
GGACGTTGACCTTCCGGCGAGACGTCGATGATCCAGCCTTCGGTGGTGTTGCGCCTCAGATACTCACGCATCCCCTTGAATCCCGGGCCCCGCAGGTACCCCGAGGTCGTGATGTAGCAGACCACACCGGTATCCCCGTTGGCCTGATCAGCGTTGGCATCGAACACCTTCCAGGTGCCCCACCGCCAGAAGTAGACATACAGGTTCTTCAGATTGAACTCATGACGACCGTTGCCCTCGGCACGAAAGTCATCCAACGGCCGGTACGGATCAGCACCGCTACCGTTCTCAATCCACCCGCCCATACCTTCCGCACGCTCGCGGTACGGCGGATTACCAATCACCACAGTGACTTTCGTCTTTGCCTTGACCCGTGCCGCACGCTTGCGTGACCGGCTGATCAGTTCTAACCCCGAACCCAACTGGGACTGCTCGGCATACGGATCATCGAGCGTGTCCGTCACAAACAGTCCCAGCCCGTTCTCGGGCAAGGTCGCTCCGATATCGGCGAGCAGATCGGTAGCACGCAGCTCGGCGACAGCGAACGGACCCATCTGCAACTCGAACCCGAACAGTCGCCTGGTCAGGTCGGTGACCGCACCAGCTACAGCCCCCTTGCCGTCACGAGCCTGCACCCGCTCAGCCACATGCTCGATGACCTGCTGCAAGTAGCCGCCGGTGCCCATCGCCGTTATGCGCTCTTTCTGGGCGTGTCTCACACACGGTCCCTCTGATTACCGCTACCGTCCGGACTGACGCCACCTTCGGTGGGCAACCGGAGGGGCGAGACGACGGAGGGGCGGGAACTCGGCATGTGGCAGGAGTCCGACAGTGCAGTTGGCGACCTACTGACGTCGCGAGTGCTCGGCGGGATCGGCCAGATCGACGCCCCAGTCAAAGTGAGCAGCTGGTGGGCCGGTCACGGAATCACGGTCGACTCGTCCGAACTCAACCGCGACGCCTTGTTCGCACTCGCCGCACGATGCCGGGAGCGCACCGATGCGGATTGGGTGTCCTTTCTC
>NZ_JADDIL010000228.1:0-1012 GCF_020826795.1 Microtetraspora sp. AC03309
GGGCCGCCCTCGTTCTCGTCCATTTCGAACACAGAAGGATCAGCTGACAGTCACTGAGAAAACGTCATTGGTCCACATAGTTTCCGCTGCCGCCGGAGTCGAAACACCCGCCCGCGTCACGGACACAATCTGGAATTGATTTCGGATTTACGGGCGTCCGAGATCGGACCGATATCCGGCGCCGATGGCCCACCTCTCGGCAGGAAGTCCGTCCAGGAGAACTTAAGGTGGAGACCCGCTCGGGGTGCTCGTTGACGCCCGCATTCACGACCGAGCGAAAGCGTGGCCCACTTGCCTCACTTGAACGACACCCAAAGGCGTGTTCCGAGACGGACGACGACGCTGGTGCGAGAAGACGATGCCGACACGAGGCGGCAAGATGATCCGCTCCGGGTGCCACGCCGATATCTGTCGAGAACGCACCGAACACACAAGCAGGGACCGGATTACGGCGAAGGCGCCTCCAACCGTCAGGGAGCGCAGCGTTCCCGCCTCCCACCGGAAGGGGTCGCCGACCACAACCATTACCGGGCGGACCACAACGACATCGCACCCCTCTAGGACCACCCCCGCACCCACACCTTTGCCAATAGACCCGGACATCTATGTCCCGTGAAGAACATAGTCTGAAATTTCACTGATCAAATATTGGATCGCTAAAGGAGAACATTGACAGGCGCGCAACAGGGCGAGGTGAAAGGGCATGCCAAAATCCTCACACCATCAATGGACATTTACGATTTAACCGAACCTTCCGGACTGGCAGGCATTTGAAATGGGGTCAATCCATTTAACAAGAGCCATAGAGTGCCAATCGGCAAGCAGACAGGTAGTACCTAGCAGACACTCTCGGCCAATCCGCAACCATCTCCCATAATGGACATGCCCCACGATTTCATGGCCAAATAAAGCGCCAATCCCATCGCGAAATTCGTTGCGAATAAACGTTCGAGTATGGCATCATTCATATACGCGTTCGAATATCGGGAGGGGTGAGCGTGGCGGAGTTCTT
>NZ_JADDIL010000229.1:0-1011 GCF_020826795.1 Microtetraspora sp. AC03309
TTGCCACCGAGTGCGAGGCCCCCGCTGCCCGTAATCGCCCCTACGGCGATGAGCGCCACCGGAATCAACGGCAAGACCATACGTCCCCTGCGCCTTCCTAATCCATGCCGTTCGCAGAACGGCGCCGGGCTTCTATGATCTTGAAAGATCCTGGGCCATTGGTCGGACAGATTACTGGGTGTCGAGATAGCTGGCGGGCAATCCGAAGATGTTCGGAACCATCAGCCGCCGCCACTCTCCGGGCTGCTCGTCCTTGGTCGGCACACCCTCTAGCGCAACCGTCCGCGGCGGTTCTATTACAGATCAAGCGCGAGCCGCGACTGAAGGTCACCCGTCAACGGTGTCAACAGCCGGTACGTCACCAACATCGGCTCCGACCCCTCATGGCCGAGCGGCACCACCCGCCCTAGATACGTAAACGCGACGTCGTTACCCTTCCGTCGCATCCAGAGCTCGATCGACTTGCCCGTCGACAACGACTCGAGAATCTCGCGCCCCTTCTTGCCTGTCGGCTTGGTCGAAAGCTGCGAACTCCACACGAAGACGTCGGGGCCCTCGAAGTGTTCGGCGTACTGCGTGCGATCGGCTCGCTTCTGCAGCGTGACGAACAGAATCGTGTGCTTGTCGAGCGACACGTGACCCGAACGCCAGTTGCCGGGGTTGTAGACCTCACCGTAGAGCGGTGGCACGTCCGTACTCTTGAACTGCTCTCCGATCCGCGACGCTAGCGGGTTGATCTCCTGCTGATCGAGTCTCGACACAAGCCGGGCCACCGGCCGCATGTCCGAACGACCTTCGATGGGCGACACCGACGGGCTGTTTGACTCGAGCATGTAGGCGCCGCCGTCCCGGCGCAGGATCTTCAAAGTGCCAGCGACACCGGACTTGTCCGCTGTCTCCACCAATACGGTCTGTCCCAAGTAGTCGCGGGCCGAACCGCCGGTGATCCACTCGAACAGGAGCGGGTCACCGTGTCGGAGCGGCTCTGCTCCCCCGTCCATGGAGTTGCCT
>NZ_JADDIL010000230.1:0-1010 GCF_020826795.1 Microtetraspora sp. AC03309
CTAGATGATTGAGTCCAAGGGCTTCGGTCGCGCTTAGTGGTCGTAGGCGATCAGGGAACGCTTGATCGGTTGCCCGGTCTTGTCGTTGTGCCAGATTGCGGCAGTCAGTGCCAGGATCCGTGTCAGCACGCGGATGATGACACCGGCAGGAGTACGGGCACCGTGTCGTTCCAGGTCGAGCTGACCCTTGAAGGTCTGGTTGATCGACTCGATGGTCTGCCGCAACGGCTTGAACAGGCGTGCTCCGGCCCGCTCGGCCTCGCCCTTTCGAGCCGGGCGCAGCAGCCTCAGGTCACGCTCGGTGAGGGCCTGCTCGAAGGCGCGGCCGTAGTAGTTCTTGTCCGCGATGATCGTCTGACCGGGACGGGCGGCTACCATCTCGGGTGCCGCGTCCAGCATCCCCAGCAGTGTCTCGCGCTCGTCGGCCTTGGCGCCGGTGAGCGCGAACGCCATCGGCAGCCCGCCCAGGGTGCACAACAGGTGCAGCCGCAAGCCCCAGAAGTACCGCGAGTGGGACGCGCAGTAGCCGTACTGGGCCCACCCGGCCAGATCGCTGCGCTTGGTCGTCTCCCGGGATCGGCCGCACTCCACCGGTGTGGAGTCGACCAGCCATACATCGTCGCTCCACAGCGAGGTGTCGGCGGCCAGCATCCTGATCATGTGCAGGACCAGGCCGGGCGCTTTGCGTAGCCGCTTGCCGTACCCGGACTGCCGTGGCAGGTAAGGGAACATGTCCCTCAGCTCGGTGTGGGCGTAACGCAGCCAGCGCCGCTCGGAGGTAAAGCCCAGCAGAGCCGACATCACCGCCAGTGTCACGAGCTCGGCGTCGCTGAGGGCAGGTGCGATCCCCGTTTTCGGCCGCCATGGCAGCAGGTCCGGCGATGCCTTCACCGCGTCGTCGATCTTCACATAGAGTGCGGTTGCGAGGGTGTTCAGTTCTGTCGTCACAAACGGATCTTGAACGCCCTCGCCCTATTTCCGCAGGCGATCCCTTGGACTCAATCGTCTAG
>NZ_JADDIL010000231.1:0-997 GCF_020826795.1 Microtetraspora sp. AC03309
GACGCATGGCGCCCTCGCCGGCCAGCTCCTCAAGCTGCTTCTCGCGCTCGGCGTAGGCCCGGTCGGCGTCGGCGATCAGCGCTTCGAGCAGCTCATCGCGAGTCAGCTCGCCGGGCTCACCCACTGCATCGGAGTCGATCAGGTCGTGGTGGTCGATCCCGACCGGGTACAGCGTCTTGAGCGCCTCCCACAACTTGGCCAGGTCCCAGTCCTCGGCGTAGCCCTCGGCGGTGGCGCCGTCGACGTAGGCGGTGATCACGTCGACGAGCATGTCGTGGGCCTGTTCCTGGAGGTTCTCGCCCTCGAGGAGCTTCCGCCGCTCCTTGTAGATGACCTTGCGCTGCTGGTTCATCACCTCGTCGTACTTGAGGACGTTCTTGCGGACCTCGAAGTTCTGCTGCTCGACCTGGGTCTGCGCGCTCTTGATGGCGCGGGTCACCATCTTGGCCTCGATCGGCACGTCGTCGGGCAGGTTCAGCCTGGTCAGCAACGATTCCAGCGTCGCGCCGTTGAACCGTCGCATCAATTCGTCACCCAGCGACAGGTAGAACCGGGATTCACCCGGGTCACCCTGGCGGCCCGAGCGGCCGCGCAACTGGTTGTCGATACGCCGCGACTCGTGACGCTCGGTGCCCAGCACATAGAGACCACCGGCCTCGACGACCTTCTCGGCCTCCTTGCTGGCCTCTTCCTTGATCGTCGTGAGGGTTTCGTCCCAAGCCGCCTCATACTCCTCGGGCGTCTCCACCGGGTCGAGGCCCTTTTCGCGCAGCCGCTTGTCGGCCAGGAAGTCGGCGTTGCCGCCGAGCACGATGTCCGTGCCGCGACCGGCCATGTTGGTGGCGACGGTGACGGCGCCGAGCCGGCCGGCCTCGGCGATGATGTTCGCCTCCTGCTCGTGGTACTTCGCGTTGAGCACGTTGTGCGGAATCTTGCGCTTGGTGAACTGCCGCGACAGATACTCGGAGCGCTCGACGCTGGTGGTACCGATCAGGAC
>NZ_JADDIL010000232.1:0-991 GCF_020826795.1 Microtetraspora sp. AC03309
GCCGGGTAGCCGGGAGGAATCGCACCTCCCGGCCCCCACAGATCCGTACGTGACCGTCTCCGGTCATACGGCTCATGCCACTCTTGGCCGCCAGGCACGGGAGGTCCAGATCCAGTGCCGAAACATGCGGGGATACCTTGCGGTGATGTCCCACCAGCACTGGAATGCTTTCTTGACGCTCCGCAGGCGCTTGTACTTCTTCCGGATCCATCGCACCAAGTAGGAATTGATGCGCTCCAGGAGGGGATACAAAGCCGACCGATAAAAACGGCCGTAGTAATTCATCCAACCCGCCACGATCGGATTGATCATCTTGGCGAGCGTGATGAAGGTCGTTCCGGTACGGCGGTGTAACCGCCAACGGCGGACCTCCATACCGAGCTTCTTCAGGGCTTCCTTACTGATCGCAGGAATGAAGCTGAGGAACATGTGGCCGTCCTTGCGACGCGCCCCGCGCGGCCGGAACGTATACCCCAAGAACGTGAACGCGGTGTGCTCGTGCGATCCACGGCGTCGCTCGTCCTTGCAGTACACAATCCTGGTCTTGTCGGGGTGCAGTACCAGTCCGACCTCGGCCATCCTGCTCGTGATCGCCTCCAACACCTCACGGGCCTGCCGCAGGCTACGGCAGTGCACCACGGCATCGTCGGCATAGCGTTCGAAGGCGACACCCGGATAGGTCCGGACCAGCCACGCATCAAACGCATAGTGCATGAACAGATTGGCGAGGATGGGTGAGATCGCCGACCCCTGCGGGGTTCCTCGATCCCGCTGGCGCAAAGTCCCATCGGGCAGGTGCAGCGGGGCAGCCAGCCACCGCTTCACGTACAGCACCACCCAGTGGGCCTCGGTGTGATGTTCCACGGCCTTGACGATGAGATCCCACGGAACACTGTCGAAGAACTTCTGAACGTCGAGATCGATCACCCAGTCGTATCTCCAGCAGCGTTCCCGGCATACGCCCACCGCGTCCAGCGCTGAGCGGCCCGGC
>NZ_JADDIL010000233.1:0-988 GCF_020826795.1 Microtetraspora sp. AC03309
TCATCGCCGTCCTGTTCGCGAACGCCGCCCGCAAACGGGCTGGTGACGAGGACGACTACGACGACCAGCTCTCCGACGATCCCTTCGAGGACAGCGGCCTCGACGACAGTACCGACCTCTCCGACACCTGCGACGACACCGACGACACTGACGACACCGATGGGGACGGGGAGCACACCGAGGCGGGTCCCCGCAGTCCTGTCGACGACGGCGGCGACGTCTGCACCCCCGAGCCTGGCAACAGCGAGCCTGGCGACAGCGACCCCGACGCGGGTCCGCCCGGCCCCGGCCCCGGCCCCGACCCCGGTCCTGGCGCTGGTCCCGGTCCTCTTGATGGTGACCCAGCTGGTCGCGCCCCAGGTTCGGGTCCCGACACTGGCCCCGGCTCTGGGGACGAGTCCAACGCTGCCCCCACCTCTGGGACCGGTAACAGCAACCCGCAGACGGGGCAGGCAGGCGCGGGCACCATGACAGGAAGCACGGAGACCGAGAACGACACCGCGGCCGCCCGTACGGTCGGGACGGTGGGGGTGGCAGGGTTCGCGGCCGGTGAGCTACGGGTCCAGGTGTCCACCCTGATGCACCTGGATGACCTGCCCGCCGAACTCGCGGGCTGGGGGCCCATCCACGCCCAGTTGGCACGCCGGCTCGCCAAACGTCAGATCGGCGGGGAGTGGCGGTTCGCCATCTGCGACGAACAGGGACAACTCCTCCATGCCGGGATCACCCGACGCCGACCCGCGGGATGGCCCCGCCACCCCGCACCCGACCCCGCACCCGGCCCTGTGCACGGCCGCGGTTTCACACCCGGCCTACCTTCCCAACCCCTCGCAGGTGACAACCGGGACGGGAGCGATCCGGCGGGCACGGCCAGGGTAGGGGTGACGCCTGCCCGCACACCGGCTGCCGGGCAGGAAGACAGCGACCGGCCGGGCGGGGCCCTCCACGCGAGGCCGGCGTCGGTCCGCCGTCGCGGGATCGTCGAACT
>NZ_JADDIL010000234.1:0-981 GCF_020826795.1 Microtetraspora sp. AC03309
GACAGCAACAGGTCGGGGGTGAGCCCCGCCGCTGTGGCGTCATCGAAGAACTGGCTGAACTCATACTCGCGGCCGGCTCCGAACCCGATCACCGCGCGCCCGTCGTCGGCGAGATGCGCGCGCAGCCGTGCCAGCACCTGGACCCGCGTGCTCGGTGCGAGAAACGTCATCACGTTGCCTGCCGAGACGATGATGTCGAACGGATCGGCGATGCCGCGCGCCGGCAGATCGAGTTCAGCGAGGTCGCCGACGAGCCAGCGCGGGCCCGGATGGTCGGTCTCGGCCGCCGCGATCAGCACCGGGTCGACGTCGACGCCGACCACCTGGTGCCCGGCTTCGGCGAGGTAACCACCCACCCGGCCGGGACCACATCCGGCGTCGAGGATGCGGGCATTGCGCGTCGCCATCGCATCGATCAGACGAGCTTCGCCGGCCAGGTCCTGCCCGGCGCGCTGCATGGCACGAAACCGCTCGATATACCAATCCGAATGCCCCGGATCGGCCGCGACCTTCTGCATCCAGATACTGCGCTCGACCATGTGGGCATTGTCGCAAGCCGGCCCGGGCCACGGATGGGCGGTGTGACTCAGCCCTTGGCGTCGAGGATCTTGATCGCGAAGATCAGCGAGTCACCAGGCTGGATGCCTGCTGCAGGCTGGCCCTGGGGGTAGCCGTCCGCAGAGGTCATCGCCACGGCCACGGTGGACCCGACCTTCTGGCCGGAGATCGCCTTCTGGAAGCCGGGCACCACGCCGTTGAGAGGGAAGTCGACCGGTTCGCCACGTTCGTAGCTGCTGTCGAACACCGAACCGTCGCGCCCGTTGACGCCCATGTAGCAGACCGAAACGTTCGCCGAGGGCGCCACGACCGCCCCGTCACCGGCCTTCAGCGTGTGCACCTGGGTCTCGGCCACACTGAACGGTCCGTCGACCTTCACCACCGGAGCGGCCGTATCGGTGGACCCGGTGACCGCGACACTGC
>NZ_JADDIL010000235.1:0-977 GCF_020826795.1 Microtetraspora sp. AC03309
CCCCATGCCGAGCCCCTCGGCGCGGGCGGCCAGCCACATGTTCTGGATCGCGCACGAGACCGATGCCAGGTCCATCTGAGGCAACGTGCGGCGTCCGAAGATGTGCCGGTCCCGGTTCTCGCCCAGGGCGACGACGAACAGTTCGGCGCAGTCGAGGATGCCCTCCACCTTCAGTGCCAGGAACTCGTCGCCGCGGGCGCCCAGCGCATCGGCGGTGTTGACGCGTTCCTCGTCGACCAGCGTGTGAATCTTCTTGCGTAAGGCGTCGTCGGTGATCCGGATGAATCGCCACGGCTGCATCAGGCCCACACTCGGTGCGGCGTGAGCGGCCTGCAACAGCCGGCCGAGGACCTCGGGCGCGACCTTGCTGCCCGGGACGAACTGGCGCATGTCGCGACGTTCGGCAATGGCGCGGTAGACGGCGCGGCGCTCGTCGGAACTGAAGGCGTGCTCGGACACGCCCCGAGCTTAGGCCGCGCGCTCCTCAGTGGGTGTGAGTGAGGTTCCAGGCCGGTAGTGGGTCGGGATAGCCGAGCCAGGCCTGCTGCCCCTGAACCAGTTCGGCGTCGGTCAGCAGCGCGCCGTCGAGCAGCTGGTGGATCTTGTCGCGGTCGAGCTTGATTCCGATGAACACGATCTCCTGCCCCGGGGTGATCTCGGTGCCCGACCAGTACTGCGCCGGATCGATCGTCAGGTTGGGGCCGGCTTGCGACCAGATGGCGGCGATCGTCGGGCGGCTGGCGATCCAGCAGAATCCCTTGCTACGCAGCACCCTTGTCACCTGACCGAGGGCGTCGCCGAGGCGTTGGGGGTGAAATGGCCGATCGGACCGGAAGGTCATCGAGCTGATGCCGTACTCCTCGGTCTCGGGTGTGTGGCCGTCGGCGATCTCCTCGTCCCAGCCCGGGGTGCGGGCCGCGGCCTCCGGATCGAACAGACCCGTGCCCAGCACCTCGCCTATGTCGACGACGCCGTGG
>NZ_JADDIL010000236.1:0-976 GCF_020826795.1 Microtetraspora sp. AC03309
CGCATACCAGGCTCGGTGGGCTGGGTCCCACCACGCCCCCGCGGCTTTAGCAGCCTCTTTTTCCTCGTATGGAACCTCTAGCCAGAGCCGATCCGGTCGGCGGGGCTGCACTTCCATGATTACATTCTGCTGTGACGCTGCTGCATGTTGCGGGCGTGTGGGACGAACGTTGCAGCGAGTCGCTCGAATTGCTCATCAAGATGGCGTTTCTGGGCTTCGTGACCGGGATGGTCCTCGGGACGTTCCCCTTCGTTGGTGACGGTGTAGACGAGGATCGTTGTGGGGTCGCGGCGGATGATGAACTGCGATCCCGGTGGAGCTTGGCGGGTCAGTCGGGGATCAGCAAGGATCGCTGGTGCGCGCAGAAGCGGTGTGGTGGCGAACCGCCCTTGCCCGATGGTCGGGTCGAAAATGGTCGTCATCGCAGGAATATGCAACACGGTATGCCCGGTCCAGTGATTGCCTTCATGGCGCGGCGAGAGTGAACCGATCCGGTCGATGACCTGGCCATCGGGGCGGCAGACATCGACGGCGACGGTGAGAAGACTGTAGCTGTACCCCAGCGCTGTCATCCCTTTGCCGATCAGGTAGCAGGCGTGCCAGCACTGGAACATCCCCGCTGAGGAGCCGCCGGGGTCGCCCGCGCCAACCCACATCATGGTGGCCGCCGCAAGTGCCCGCTGATGCTCGTCGGCGCCGAGTCGTAGGTGGCACCATTCGCTGTAGAACTGATCGACGGAAAGGGTCTCGGCATGCTGATTCCACGCCGTGATCGGGTCTGATAGCTGGTTGAGGCCCAGTGGATCGTGAGTACGGCGCATTTGTGTGTTGCGTTTTACCTTGCGGCCCTTAGATTTTGGCATTTAATCCCCTGTTATTGGAAGGCGTCGTGGGCCTGCGTGCGTGGGTTCTCGTTAAGCCTGTTGGGCGTCTGAGCGCTTTGCAAGAGGACCTATCGTCAGATAGCGGTATGCGG
>NZ_JADDIL010000237.1:0-970 GCF_020826795.1 Microtetraspora sp. AC03309
GGTGCGTGCACAGTTGCAGCGTTACCTCGACGCCGGTGCCACGGATGTGGCGCTCAGCCCGATCCGGACCGAACCGGAGGATCTGGCTGCGCTGTGGGCGGTGGCGGCAACCCTGCCCTAGGTGGTGGGAATCCGATTCCGGACGTCATAGGCGACTGCGGCCGCCTGCGATGGATTCTTCGCGCCACACAGGTCGACTGCAACGACGATGTTGGATTTGGCGGCGAGGGCCCGTGCGCAGTCCGGCGTTGAGCTCGACGGCGCCGAATCAGGCACTGACAGAACGCTTTTTTGCACCACCCGGGCACCGAGGGTGCGCGGCTGTGCCTCGCCACGTCTGGATACCGCGACGGTCTTGTTCGTGCAGTACCCCCAGTGTTCTTCGACGGCGGCCATGAAGTTCTCGGCTGCCGCAGGGTCGGGGAAGAGGATGACCCGTTGCTGCAACCACACTCGACCAGATGCTCCGTTACCCGTGATCTCGCGTTGCCGTGTCGCGGATATGCCTTTGGGGTATGCCGGCAGTGCCGTCGGGAGCGCCGATGGATCCCCTTCGGGTACACAACCTTTCGATGAGTGGGTATTGCCGTCGGCGGGTGCGGTGTCGCTGTTCGTGTCGGGGCCGCTAGCGCTGAGACCGGTCGCGCCCACCAGCGTCTGCGCTCTCTCGGGTCCGATCAGGAGCGGTTCGAGGTCAGGCTTCTGGTAGGTGCGCACCACTTCCGGGCATTGCCAGAACTCGTCGACGCTGGATCCCTTCGCGACGGGCGTCGAGTCCACCACCGAGGTGACGCGGTGCGTCGCGTCGGGAGTCACGCTGATCGCGTAACCCTGCTCACGGGACCACCGCGCAGGCACGAGCACGTAGCGGCCCGCATGGGCTTCCAAGACGCGAAGACATTCGTAACGGTAGACCGGCGCCGACGGTGGGCCCTGGTTGGGCAGTACCGTCATCTTCACCAGATTGTCG
>NZ_JADDIL010000238.1:0-969 GCF_020826795.1 Microtetraspora sp. AC03309
TTCCGGTACCAACTGGGTCATTTCACCATCCTTTTCTCGAGCCGGTCGGACAGCTTTGTGAGCGCCATGATGACGATGAAGTAGATGATGCCGATGATCAGCCACATGGTGAACGACTGGTAGTTACGAGCGATGATCAGTCGCCCGGTCTGGGTGAGCTCGGCGATACCGATCACCGACAGGATCGAGGTGTCCTTCAGCGTGATGACGAACTGGTTGACGTACGACGGGATCATCGTTCGAACTGCCTGCGGCAGAATCACTTTGCGCATGGTCGGCAGATAGCCGATGCCGAGGCTGCGGGCCGCCTCCATCTGCCCCTTGTCCACCGATTGAATTCCGCCGCGCACGATCTCGGTCATGTAGGCCCCGGCGTTGAGCGACAGCGTGATGATGCCCGCGGTCAGTGCGGTCATCTGGAAGCCCAGCGCTGTTGGGATGCCGAAGTAGATGAAGAAGGCCTGCACCAGCAGCGGCGTACCACGGAAGATGTCGACGTAGGTGGTACCGATGGCCCGCAGGATGATCGAGCGCGATACCCGGCAGAGCCCGAAGACGATGCCGAGCACGAGCGCGATGGCGATCGACACCACGGTCAGGATCAGCGTCATCTTCAGGCCGGCCATCAGGAACGGGAATGCGCTCTTGAGCAGTCCGATGAACGAGTTGTCGGCCTCCGAGGCGCCCTCGCCGAGGTATTTCTCCATGATCTCGTCGTAGCGGCCGGAGTCCTTGAGCTCCTTGAGGCCCGCGTTGAACTTCGTCAGAAGTTCGGCGTTGCGCCCTTTGTTCACCGCGAACCCGTAGCTGGAGCCCTTCTCCTTCGGTGTCACGGTCTTGAACCCGTTGCCCTGCTGGATGCCGTAGTTCAGCACCGGGTAGTCCTCGAAGATGGCCACGGAGTTACCGGTCTTGACCTCCTCGAACATCGAAGCGGAATCGGCGAACGAGACGATCTGGAAGCCGTAC
>NZ_JADDIL010000239.1:0-963 GCF_020826795.1 Microtetraspora sp. AC03309
TGACGTTTTCTCAGTGACTGTCAGCTGATCCTTCTGTGTTCGAAATGGACGAGAACGAGGGCGGCCCGAGCGAGATCCCCGATTCGGCTGGGACTGAGGGCGGTGTGCTGCAAGGCGGTCCAGCGTTGGGTCAGCAGCGCGAAGCCGCGTTCGCCGAGGCAGCGCAGTGCGCGGAGCAGGTGGTTGAACGTGCGGTTGTCGATGCTGAGGACGTTGCCGTCGGCGGGTTGCTTGAACGGGGTGTAGACGCCGTGACCTGCGCCTTGATAGCCGGGGTCGGCCAGGATCGGCATTGTCTTGGCATGTGGGTAGGCGGTGGGCAGTACGTGCACGCGGGCCGCGTCGATGTCCGGAACGCCGCCGGGTTCGACCTCGGAGGTCCACAGCGGGAACCCGTCCGGGGCGAACAGCGCCTGAACGTTGCCGCCGAAATCGGAGGTCTTTCCGGCGTACCAGGCGTCGATCTGCGCGCCTTTCACGCTGGTGGTCTTGATGCGGCATCGGTCGGTGTCGAAGACTTTCCCGTCCAAGATGAGGTGTGGCAGTCCCTCGCCGGCGGCTCGTTGAAGGGCGGAGTGCAGGTCGGGTGCCTGATCCGCCAGGACGTCGATGGCTTCGTGCAGGTATCGGTAGGCGGTGGCTTGGGAGAGGCCGAACGCCTTGCCGTGCAGGGCGAGGTTGGGGCGTTGGCGGAACCATGCGATCGCGAAGACGGCTTGAAGCCAGCAGGTCAGCGCCCTGGTTCCCTTCCTGGTGCCGCGTGCCGCACGTTCCTGCCGCAGCAGTCGGGCGACGAAGCGGATGAGGTCGCGTGAGACGTCGAGCATGGCAGGATAGGTGATCACGTGGGGCCTTCTGGTAGACGGACGATCTTGTGGTGAGACCTCTTCTACTGAAGGCTCCACGCCTGTTTCCGGCGTTCTCTGTTCGTCCGCGTGTCTGCCCGCGTGTGATCGTTTCTGC
>NZ_JADDIL010000240.1:0-958 GCF_020826795.1 Microtetraspora sp. AC03309
GTGCTTATTCTGCAGGTACCGTCAGTTTCACGGGGTATTAACCCATGACGTTTCTTTCCTGCCAAAAGTGCTTTACAACCCGAAGGCCTTCATCGCACACGCGGGATGGCTGGATCAGGGTTTCCCCCATTGTCCAAAATTCCCCACTGCTGCCTCCCGTAGGAGTCTGGGCCGTGTCTCAGTCCCAGTGTGGCTGGTCGTCCTCTCAAACCAGCTACGGATCGTCGCCTTGGTGAGCCGTTACCCCACCAACTAGCTAATCCGATATCGGCCGCTCCAATAGTGCAAGGTCTTGCGATCCCCTGCTTTCCCCCGTAGGGCGTATGCGGTATTAGCTACGCTTTCGCGTAGTTATCCCCCGCTACTGGGCACGTTCCGATACATTACTCACCCGTTCGCCACTCGCCACCAGACCGAAGTCCGTGCTGCCGTTCGACTTGCATGTGTAAGGCATCCCGCTAGCGTTCAATCTGAGCCAGGATCAAACTCTTCAGTTTAATCTCTGTATTTGTTTCGTATTTCTTAGTTCCGAAGAACCGAGTCATACGTCGCTACTCAAAGGAAGTGAGGTATGTTCTTAAACTTGACGTCTAAGGTACTTCACTTCTAGTGAGCACTTGATTTCATTGTGCTTGTGACCGAAGTCACTCTGCACTCGCATCAAGCGCCCACACTTATCGGTTGTTTAATTGTTAACGCGCGGTCCTGCTAAATTCTGTACTACTTACTGCATCTTCTGCTTTCTTCGGCGATTTCGCTTTCGCGTCGATCGCTGTGTCAGCAGCAGAGAAACGAGATTATGAAGAAGTTTTTATCGTTTGTCAAGTCAGCTTCGTTTGATTCACTTCGCTGCCTTGCCTACGACCTCTTCAGGTCTCACCAGGCTCGCACCCGGCTTTCTCTTTAGCAGCTATCGAAATATCAGGGTTAACCCTAAGTTTTCGGTAACTGCCAAGCC
>NZ_JADDIL010000241.1:0-958 GCF_020826795.1 Microtetraspora sp. AC03309
TACCGAAACTCAACGTTTCGTGTCAGCGATACCCTCTGCTTTTCCACATCGAGCGCAACCTCGTCCTCTAATCCGTATGCCTCCGCCACCATTCGGTTATTCGACGCCTCGCGGAGCCGCTGTACCTCTGTGATTTCGCGCCATCGCGCGGAACACTCATCAGCGCGCATTGCGAGCCGGGTTTCTAAGCCCTGATCTGATGACGTTGTCTTCACAAGCCACGGGGTCTCCGTGAAATCCCAAGAAGTTTCGAACGAATCCCAGTCAGCGCGCGAACATGAAACAAGTTCCTTAACAGCCGAATCCGCCACGGAGGAAAGGGCGTCCGACACCACGATTGGTACCGCCCCAACGTTGATCGGCTGGAAATTGAGGGTCGGCGAAATAGCCGCAAGGATCGAATCAGCGGTGGTCGAGTTCAGAATTAGAGCTGCCACCGACAGATCGTTCTGGGAGAACAGCGTGCAACCGCCGTTATCGAAGGCCGCGCCAGCCGGCGTATACCGAATCGAAAACCCGCCGGAAGTCACTGTCCCCCATGTCCAGCCTTCCCGACCAAAATGCCTTGCGCCGCTGCGGGTTCGCATCTCCGATCCATTGCTACGCCAGTCGACAAGGAACTCGCGGTAACCGTACCAACGACGGAAGCCGCCTCCCTTGTTGTACGGAACCCAGTAACCCGACCGGAACTCAGTTAAGGACGTCTTCGAGCGCGACACCTCCCACCAACCCCGCAAGAACCTCGCGTTATCGCCGGTGTCCATTCCCTTTCGAGGCTCGGCACGATCCCGAAGTGGACGCCCCTTTGCGAAGGATTGAAGCAACGCTGACGATAACCAATACACGATCGGAGAGGTAGGAATAGTCAGGAATTCTACGCCCGAACTACGAAATGCACTCGACCCTTCGCCACTGACCGAAGCGAGGAGTATCCGTGACTTTTCTGACTCGTTACGGC
>NZ_JADDIL010000242.1:0-955 GCF_020826795.1 Microtetraspora sp. AC03309
GTACAAGGCGGCGGCCACGATCGCCGGTGCGGCCACCTACCGGGTCGGGCTTTCGGCCACGCCCATCTACAACTACGGCGCGGAGATCTACAACATCGTCGACGTGCTGCGCCCGGGCGCGCTGGGCAGTCGCCAGGAGTTCGCGCGGGAGTGGTGCCACACCTCGGGGTTGGACACCAAGACACGCGTGTATGACCCGCTGGCGTTGCGGTCGCATCTGACCTCGCAGGGATTGTTGCTGCGGCGCACGCTCGAAGAGGTCGGTATCGAGATCCCACCGATCATCCCGATCGAGCAGTCGGTGCCCTCGGACCCGAAGGTTCTCAGCAAGATCGAAGGCAACGCGGTGGCGTTGGCGCGGCTGATCTTGGACCAGTCGGCCAACCCGCGGCAGCGGTGGTCGGCGGCCGGGCAGTTCGACTGGATGATGCGCCAGCACACCGGGATTGCGAAGGCACCGTTTGTCGCCGACTTCGTCGATTTGATCCTGCAAAGCGAGCAGCGGGTGATGCTTTTGGGCTGGCATCACGCGGTTCACGACATCTGGGCCGAACGGCTGCGTGTGCACCGGCCGGCGATGTACACGGGGCGCGAGACCAACCGGCAGAAAGAGCGGTCCCTGGCCGATTTCATCGACGGTCGCTCCCGGGTGCTGATCATGTCGCTGCGTTCCGGTGCGGGTATCGACGGCCTGCAGGAAGTGGTCAACACGTTGGTGTTCGGCGAGCTGGACTGGTCGCCGGCGGTGCACAAGCAGGCCATGGGCCGGCCTGGTCGGCCCGGTCAGACCAAGCCGGTGCGCGCGTATTTCTGCACCACCGATTACGGCTCGGATCCGATCCTGCTCGAAACGCTCGACGTCAAGAGCATGCAGGCCGATGGGCTGATTACCGGCACGGGTGACGGTGTGGCCAAGTCCGTGCCCCAGGGGATGACCCCCGAGCGCTACGAGCAG
>NZ_JADDIL010000243.1:0-946 GCF_020826795.1 Microtetraspora sp. AC03309
GTTCTACGACGAGGACGGCTTCCAATGCGGCTACTGCACGCCCGGCCAGATCTGTTCCGCGGTCGGCATGTTGGACGAGGCCAAGGCCGGTGCGCCGAGCTTCGTCACCGATGACCTCGAACTGACCCCGGCACTCACCGACGATGAAATCCGGGAGCGGATGAGCGGCAACCTCTGCCGGTGCGCGGCCTATCCGAACATCGTCGCCGCGATCGGGCGGGCGGCCACCCAATGAAGCCGTTCGATTATCACCGCGCGACGAGTCCTGCCGATGCGGTCGCGATGCTGACGAAGCACCAGCAAGCCGCGTATCTCGCCGGCGGCACCAATTTGGTCGATCACATGAAACTCGGTGTCGCGCAGCCAGATCTACTGGTCGACGTCAGCGGACTTGATCTGACCGAGACCGTCACCACCGCGGACGGCGGCGTGCGCATCGGCGCAAATGTCCGCAACAGCGATCTGGCGGCCGATCCGGTGATTCGCGGGCGCTATCCGATGCTGGCCCGAGCCTTGCTGTCCGGCGCATCGGGGCAGTTGCGCAACGCCGCCACCACGGCCGGAAACCTGCTGCAGCGCACCAGGTGCGTCTACTTCCAAGATGTCACCACACCGTGCAACAAACGGGCTCCTGGCACGGGATGTTCGGCGCTGGGCGGCTATGTCCGTTACCACGCCATCCTCGGAGCATCCCCACATTGTGTGGCCGTACATCCATCGGACATGGCGGTGGCGATGAGCGCCCTCGATGCCCGGGTGGTGGTACAGGCCGAAGGTGGCGAGCGTCGGATACCGCTCGACGAGTTCTACCGACTACCCGGAGATGAGCCGGACCGCGACACCATCCTGGAGCATGGCGAGCTGATTACCGCCGTGGAGTTGCCCGCACCACCGACCGGAGCGGTCTCGGACTACCGCAAGGTGCGCGACCGCGCGTCCTACGCCT
>NZ_JADDIL010000244.1:0-942 GCF_020826795.1 Microtetraspora sp. AC03309
GTCAAGGCCTCGGCCGAGAAGGATCTTCCAGCCGGTGTCCGTCCGGATAGATCGGTCGTGAATGGACTCGTCCCACTGAACGTTGAACTTGATCCCGACCGACTCGGCGCCGTCTTGAATTACCTTGAGCATCAACAGTTGCTGTTGTAGGTACTCCGGTTTGTCTTCCTTGGTCACCAACGTCACGGAGATCTCGTCGGCGGGATCCTTCGCTGACGCCAGCACGGCAAGCAGGTCGACGAGGTTGCGCCCTTGGTGCGGGGCGCGAATGTAGGGGTCGACGATGGTGATGTCAGCGGCCCCGCGAAGGTACGGCAGCAGCAGATTTTCGTAGGAGACGCCGCGCTGGTGCTCCTGGAACTCTCGATGCCCCTCGAACAGCGGCTTGGGCTTCGGAGGTTCATCAATGGTCGGGTTAACGGGAGGTATGGGTTCCTCACCGTCCGAAGACTCGCCGGATTCGTCGTCCGTTCGCCGGCGCTGGTGGTAGTAGACCGGGTACTCATCCTCTTCGAGCGTTGTGACAGAACGCCATTCGCCGGCCTTGTCGAGATAGCCGAACTTCACATCGGCCATCGTGGTGTCGATGCGCAGAATCTGGTCCTTGACGCGTTTGCGGCCCTCGACGGCAAACCGCAAGATCTCCTCGATCTCGTCCTTGGTCGGCTCACCGTGCGGGTGGAGGATCTTCATCAGGCCGGAGAAGGTCTTGTGGATGCCATCGCGGTCACGTGTCGAGATATCGGAGCCGAGCGTGAAGTGCTGTTGGTAGCGGTCGGAGTAGTCGGCGTCGCGCATGGACTTGAGCACTTCAGCGATGTAGTCAACGACGAAACCGTAACCTTCGGAGAACATCTCACCCCGGATGGTGTCGACTTCCCAGCCGGGGATGTAGAAGTGCAGGCGGTCGAGGTAGGCCGAATCGTGGTAGCTCTCGGGGAG
>NZ_JADDIL010000245.1:0-929 GCF_020826795.1 Microtetraspora sp. AC03309
CTCGGAACCGCATGTCTCGGCCCCGCTTGCCGTGGCACGCACCTCGCAACCGCTCGCCTCGGGCCCGCTCGCCGGGTGGGTGTTGGCCGCTCCGCGCTCGTTGGGGCCGGTCCAGCCGTTGGGGGCGAAGGGTTCGGGCATGGGTTCGATGATCGGCGGCGGCTGCACGGGATACTCGTGGCCGGTCCGGCTGATCCAGGTCACATGTCCGGGGCTGGTCTGGATGACCTGCCAGCCGTTGTCACGCAGGTCGTGGTCGTGCGCGCACGCGGCGGCGAGATTGCGCTCGCTGGTGGGGCCGCCGTTCGCGTATTGGCGGGTGTGGTCCATCTCCGACCGGGCGGCCGGTGCCCGGCATCCGGGATGGGAGCAGACCCTGTCTCGAATCTCGATCTGCCGCCGCAACCCGGCTGTGGGGAACCGCCGCTCATCCCTGGCAGTCGTGTCGCGGCCGGTGACCGGTCCTCCGGCGCCGTCTGCCCCGGCGCTGTCTGCCCCGGCGCCGTCTCCCGGAGAGCTGGCTACCTCCGCGATGTTCGCTCCAGCGGCGCGTGGGTCAGTGGTATGGGTTGCGGCGTTTTCCGCGGAGGACACGCCAGTGCCGGCGGGTGCACCGCTGTCGGCAGTTGCGGTCGCGGCTGGCATCAAGGTCACAGCAGTGGCCGTGGACAGGGCCGGGGGCGCGGTCGCAGTCGGGGCGGGAGGCGGGGGTGCGGTGTCATGGTCGCCTACCCCGCTGTGGTGCGATGTCCGGTCTATGGCCTGCCTGTATTGGCGCATGATGTCGGCGATCACACCGGCCCAGCCGCCCTGCGCGTAGAGGTCGGCGTGCAATTCGCGGAGCAACGCCAGCGGGAGCTGGAGTTCGACGATCCCGCGACGGCGAACCGACGCCGGCCTCGCGTGGAGGGCCCCGCCCGGCCGGTCGC
>NZ_JADDIL010000246.1:0-926 GCF_020826795.1 Microtetraspora sp. AC03309
CGTTTTGGTGGCCTGCAATTCACTCGCCGCCCATTTGGCTTTCTTGTCGATGTGCCTGTACGCCTCAATACGGTTCTGCAGCGCCGTCTCACGGCTCTGGACGAGACCCCGAGCGGACTCGATGAAATTGCCGTCCATCCCGCCCAGGGACTGCTTGATGTCCATCTGAACATCAAGCTGGGTGAACAGCCGGTTCGCCTCCTGTGCGTGCGCCATCGCATAGCCAGCCCACGACATCACAGACTGTGATGGCCACGACCCCGTCAGGATCTCGACCGAGTGCTCCGTCATCGGCATCGAGACCTCACCAAAACCCAAGGCGCAGCCCTTTCTACGGTGCTAGTCGCTGGCAGAGAGCGACCATCTGATCGGAGCTCTCCAACGCAAGCTCAAAGGCGTTGCCCGCAATTGGATCGCCGTTCACGTATGCATCTCCAACGAGACGGAAGGCGTTAACCGCGGTATTCGCCGCTTGCGCGAGAACAGGCGTTGTGCCAGGTGCTATGTGCGCCCGGAGCGCATCACTCGCTTGCCGGTAGTAGTCGCCAGCCCTGCGCACCGCTGCAGCCCAGTCGGGATTGCTCTGAACGGCGGGATCGAGCACCTTCATGCCGGGCGGAAGAATCGCCAGCGCCTGAGCGGCCGACTTCGTCGGCGCTTGGGTGCCGATAAACCCGACCTGGCACGTCTGGCGGTCCGCCTGGGCGGTAGGCAGCGGTGCCGGTGCGGCCGGTGTTGGCGCCGGAACCTTCACGGTAGATGGCGCGGGTGCTGCCGATGTAGCAGCGCCGTCACGAGCCTGTGCCGTGATCAGCGCGGCAGCACCGGCGGCTACAACAGCGCCCACGGCGGCAGCCGCGACGAGTGCCGGCCACCGTCGCCGGCGACCTCCGCCTGACGGTGGTACAGGCGGCAGCGGCGGATAC
>NZ_JADDIL010000247.1:0-923 GCF_020826795.1 Microtetraspora sp. AC03309
GAACGAGTCGGCTGCAGACACTGTGAACTCCACACCGTCAGCCGCGGAGGTTCATGCCCAAGATGTCTCCCTGTGCACCAGCTACGCCATCATCAACAGTGCGATGGTCACCCCAGACAAGGTTGGGTCCGATCTTCTCCCGACCGTGACCGCACTCCAGGTCGCGCTGGCCGACAATCCCGATGCCAGTACGCCTGTGCGTGTGGCGGTCACCGACCTCACTTCGGTCTATCGGGCGCGTGTGGCCGCCCACGGGAACGTCCGGGCACGCGGGCTAGCTGAACCACCGCCCTACAGCATGGATACAGAAAACGCGGCGGTTGAGCAGGTTTGGACCGTCTGCGGGTTGCGCGAGAAATAGAGCTGAGGGGGTTCGATGGCGGCGGTTGTCGGTAATACGGGGGACGTACCACGCCCCACGGGGAAGGCCGCGGCGTTAACGGTGCTGCCGTACTGGCCGTCTATCAGCGAAACAGAGTTACAGGCCCTGGCCGACGACGAGCGGGCCACGGCGAAAGCGGTGGCCGAGTACGCCGCAGACGTGCAGAGGGAAAGGGCGCGCGGTGCAGAGCTGCTGGAAGGCCAGGCCGGGGATGCACGGAACACCTTGATGCTAAACATGACTGACCACGGCTACGAGAGTGCCGACTACTACGATTCCCGGGCGGGGGCGCTCGATTCGTTCCACGCGATCGTCCGCGGGAATAAGACCGATCTGAACCGCATCGCGGATGCCGCCGATGAAGCGTGGAATGAAGCACAGTCAAACGGAGGCACCTCGGCAGCCGTGGCCGCGATGGCTCCGCTCAACGCTGAGGCCGCAACTCTCCAGAGCGCTGCTCTGGGAGACATCGCTGCCACCCCCGCAATCCTCCCGCTCCCGAAAGCACCAGTCGGCGAAACACCGAACAACAACTCGGCCG
>NZ_JADDIL010000248.1:0-920 GCF_020826795.1 Microtetraspora sp. AC03309
GGTTGAGCAAGCCGCCGGGGCGGGCTCGGGGTTTTCCTGGAAGGGGAGTGTCATGTCGGGACGTTTCGATGAGTGCTTGGATGGGCCGGTCGGCTGCGTGGGTGAGGTCGATGAGTACCTGGCGCTGAGCGGTAGTGGTGAGCGGTATCCGCGCTGCGAGGGGCATCAGGCGGCGTATGTGGAGCGTATGCAGCCGCAGATCGATGCGATCAATCGGCGGTATCCGGTGATGGCGCCGGCTGATTTCGATCCGACGTACTGCGGTGAAGTGTGGTCTGAAGAGGACTACTGAGCGACGGGGCGCCGGCTGAAATATTGGCCGGCGCCCCTCTCTGCTTTTTCCACACCACCACCCCACCCCGCACAGGGGTGGGGTGGTGGTGTGTTCATGTGTTGCGCGGCAACGTGTTTGTACGAGTGTCGGCGCGTCATCGACGCCGTGGTTGTCGGTGGCTCTCGATAGTATGGGTGTTGTTAGGGCAGGCCAGTGGGGCAGGCCCAACAAATCCCGAAAGGGGAGTGTCATGGACAAGATTCGTGCGTTGGGTGAGATTGTTCGCAACGTTGTGGCGGTATTGGGGTTTGCCCCGGTGGAATCGTTGATTTTGGTGCTGGTGCGCGACGGTGCGCTGGATACCGTGATGCGCGCGGACCTGCGCGATGCGACGGGTGCTGGTGGTGCGGTCCGGCTGGCTGAACTTGTGGCCCACCAGGATGCCGATGGCGCGGTGGCGGTCATTGTGTCCGAGGAAGCGGCAACGTGTCCGCCGTGTGGTGAGCACTTGCGCGCCCTGATCGGTGATGTGGCTTCGGAGCTGGAAAAGCGCGGATACCAGTTGTTCGAGGCGGTGATCGTTGACCGGATCGCGGCCGGTGGTCGCTGGTCGTGCGTCGATGACAGCGCCATCGGTGGTGTGGTC
>NZ_JADDIL010000249.1:0-908 GCF_020826795.1 Microtetraspora sp. AC03309
CCTTGTAGTTCGACGCGTCGCTGCCACACTCCGCGTGGCTGGCGTCCGGGCGGTCGTACGTGCCGCTCATCTTCAGGCAGTCTCCTGCCTTCATGTCCGCGGCCGCCGCGGACGAGCATGCGGTCAACCCGCCGATGAAAAGGAGCGCGGCTGCCCCGTACAGGGCAGCCGCGGAAAGTGTCGGCACCTAGAGCCGCGTCAGCGACGCAGCCCGAGGCGCTCGATCAGCGAACGGTAACGCGCCACGTCGACCTGGGCGACGTACTTGAGCAGCCGGCGACGACGACCGACCAGCAGCAGCAGACCGCGCCGCGAGTGGTGATCGTGCTTGTGCTGCTTGAGGTGCTCGGTCAGGTCCGAGATCCGCTTGGTCAGCAGGGCGACCTGGGCCTCCGGCGAACCGGTGTCGGTCTCGTGCAGACCGTAGCTGCTCAGGATTTCCTTCTTCTGCTCGGCGGTAAGCGCCACGAAATCAACTCCATCATTTTCAGTTCCGCGAGCATATTCTCGGCACAGCCACCGCGGACTGCAGCATGCACCGGATCGGCGCAAAGTCTAGCACCTGCGGCGGGCCGCAAATTTCAGCCGGCTACTGCGCAGCCAGAATGCCCCGCGCCTTGTCGGCGTCCCGCTTCATCTCCGCGACCAGCTCTTCTACCCGGTCGAACTTTTCCATGCCGCGGATCCTGGAGACGAAATCGACCGCGACATGCTGCCCGTACAGGTCGGCCTCGGTGTCGAGAACGAATGCCTCGACGGTGCGGGTGCGTCCTGAGAAGGTCGGGTTGGTGCCGACCGATACCGCGGCCTGGTATCGCTCACCAGGGGTGACGGTGCCCATCACCGGACCATGGCCCAGCACCGTGAACCAGGCGGCGTACACGCCGTCGGCCGGGATCGCCGAATAC
>NZ_JADDIL010000250.1:0-905 GCF_020826795.1 Microtetraspora sp. AC03309
GGATGCATTACAGGCATCCTGAGCACTACGAGGTCGGGCGCGAGAAAATCCGCGAGCACGCGACCGCGGTCAAGAACAACGATGCCTACTACTTCGACGAGGCTGCCGCAGCCGAGCTGGGGCACGACTCGCTGCTGGCACCGCTGACCTTTATCTGCATTTTCGGATACCAGGCGCAGTGGGCCTTCTTCGAGTGGGCCGAGATCGGCATCCAGGACGCTCAGATCGTCCAGGTCGATCAGGAGCTCAAGTTCCTCAAGCCGGTCAAGGCGGGGGACAAGCTCTATTGCGACGTGTATGTGCATTCCGTGCGCAAGGCGCACGGCACCGACATCATCGTGACCAAGAACATCATCACCGACGACAAAGGTGACGTGGTCCAGGAGGCCTACACGACCCTGGCCGGGCGTGCGGGTGACGGAGAAGAGGGTTTTAACTGATGGCGCTGCGCGAATTCAGTTCGGTCAAGGTCGGTGACACGCTTCCCGAGCGCGTGATCCCGCTGACCCGTGGTGATCTGGTCAACTACGCCGGCGTGTCCGGTGACCTCAACCCGATCCACTGGGACGACGAGATCGCCAAGCAGGTCGGTCTCGACACTGCGATCGCCCACGGCATGCTGACCATGGGCGTCGGCGGCGGCTACGTCACCGAATGGGTCGGCGATCCGGCTGCCGTGACCGAGTACAACGTCCGGTTCACCGCCGTCGTGCCTGTTCCCAACGACGGTGTGGGCGCCGAGATCGTCTTCAACGGACGCGTCAAGTCCGTGGATCCCGAGCAGAAACTGGTCACCATCGCCATCTCGGCGACCGCAGGCGGAAAGAAGATCTTCGGGCGGGCCACAGCGACCGCAAAACTGGCGTAAGGAGTTCTGGGCCATGGCACTCAAGGCTGACATTCGG
>NZ_JADDIL010000251.1:0-900 GCF_020826795.1 Microtetraspora sp. AC03309
ATGTCATTCCCTTTCAGTACAGGATGGTCGACAGTTCTTTTGCTGCCCGCACGACTGCGTCCTTGCCGCCCAGCACGACGTCCTCGCGATGCGAGATGAGATTGATGCAGGTGGGCGGAGACGGTGGGCGTCGGCGTACGGGTACCGCAAGGCCGTAGGTGTCCGGTTCGATCTCGCCGTGAGTGATCACCCAGCCCTGTTCGCGGGTGTGGTGGACCAGTTCGCGTTCGCCGGGCCGTGGCGCCATGCTCGCCAGCAAGGCCACCCCGGCCGCACCCCGGTCGAGCGGATGGCGGCTGCCCTCGTGGAACGACAGCTGATAGAAGACCTGCGTCGGGACGATCACTGCGACTGCCACCTGTTGATCGCCTTCGGCCACCAGAAGGGACACGGTGCTGCCGAGTTCGTCGGCCAGCGCGCGCAGGGTCGGGACGCTCAGTGCGCGCATGTTGTTGTCGAAGGACGCACCGAGGGCGGCCAATCCGGCTCCGGGCCGGTACCTGCCGTCTTCACCCTTGGTCACATAACGGAACTGGCTCAGGGTGGCCAGCAATCGGTAGGCGATCGTCCGGTGGGCTCCGACATGGTCGGCGACCTGCTGCACAGTCAGCCCTGTCGGTGCGGCGGCAATGGCGGCGAGCGCGCTCAAACCACGCGCCAGGGTCTGCGACCCGGGTGCTCCGGTCGGAGCGGTTTCGGTATTCGTTTGTGCGTGCGGCTGGGTTGCCTTGGCCGGCATGGCGCCCTCCTTGACAGATAACACCGCGAGAGTGATGCTCTGATAATAATGCACTCGGATGTGCGCTATATGAGCAAAGTGCTTACAAATTCGGAGAATATCATTCTCCCTATCTCCGGAGAGGGGACCATGACAAGCACTGCCGCCGGGCGGGCTTCCGG
>NZ_JADDIL010000252.1:0-900 GCF_020826795.1 Microtetraspora sp. AC03309
CAGACTGCCACGTTTGCGGTCGTACTGGATCGTCAGGATGCCCTTGCCGCCGCGGCCCTGGACCGTGTACTCGTCGATCGCGGTGCGCTTGGCGTAGCCGCCCGCGGTCGCGACCAGCAGATACGTGTCCGGCTGGACCACGTTCAGCGACAGCAGCCGGTCGTCCTCGTTGAACCGCATACCCTGCACACCCGAGGTGGCCCGGCCCATCGGACGCAGCGCCTCGTCGGTTGCGGAGAAGCGGATCGACTGGCCGTTTGCGCTCACCAGCAGCAGGTCGTCGTCGGCCGAGCAGAGCACCGCACCGACCAGTTCGTCGCCGTCGCGCAGGTTGATGGCCACGATGCCGCCGGAGCGGTTGGAGTCGAAGTCGACCAGCTTGGACTTCTTCACCAGGCCGTTGCGGGTGGCGAGCACCAGGTACGGCGCATCCTCGTAGCTCTTGATCTGGATAACCTGCGCGATGCGTTCCTCCGGCTGGAAGGCCAGCAGATTCGCCACGTGCTGACCGCGCGCGGTGCGCGAGGCCTCCGGCAACTCGTAGGCCTTTGCTCGGTACACCCGGCCCTGCGTGGTGAAGAACAGGATCCAGTCGTGGGTCGAGCAGACGAAGAAGTGGTTGACGATGTCGTCGGCCTTGAGTCCGGCGCCCTGCACGCCCTTGCCGCCGCGCTTCTGGCTGCGGTACAGGTCGGTCTTGGTGCGCTTGGCATACCCGGTCTCGGTGATCGTGACGACGACGTCCTCACGCGCGATCAGGTCCTCGTCGCTCACCTCACCGTCGGCCGGGACGATCCGGGTCCGACGATCGTCGCCGTATTTCTCGACCAGCTCGGCAAGTTCATCGTGCACGATGGCACGTTGGCGCTCGGGCTTGGCCAGAATGTCCTCGAGATCGGC
>NZ_JADDIL010000253.1:0-900 GCF_020826795.1 Microtetraspora sp. AC03309
GTCATAGGACCATTGCACAGCGTGGCGCAGCGTCTGGTGGCGCTCCAACCCGCGGCGTGCTCCGATGAGCAATCGGAAGCGATCATCGAGGCGGTCCCGCACCTCGGCAGCCGTCATCGACCCGGTGCGGGACGCTGCAAGCTCGATCGCCAACGGAATCCCGTCGAGCTTGCGGCAGATCTCGACTACTGCGGCGGCCTCCGCCGGTGCGGTGAACGTGGCGTACGGCGATACCGCCTGCGCCCGATCGATGAACAATGCGGCGGCGGCCGAATTGCTGCCCGCCCGCATATCCAACGACGGTACCGGCCAGAGCTGTTCGTCGTTGAGTCGTAGCCCTTCCCGGCTGGTGGCCAGGATTCCGACGGTGTCGGAATGGGCGAAGATCCGTTCGACCAGATCCGCTGTGGCATCCAGGACGTGTTCGCAATTGTCGAGCACCAGCAGCCGGGATCGGCCTTCCAACGCCACAGCGACACTGTCGGAGACGCTCAATCCTGCCTGTTGGGTGATGCCGAGCACGGCTGCGACCTCGTCAGGGACGGCCGCCGGGTCGCCGACTGCGGCAAGTTCGATGACGAACACCCCATCCGGGTACCTGTCTGCGGATCGTGAAGCCAATTCCAGTGCGAGTCGGGTCTTGCCGACACCGCCGACACCGGTCAACGTCACCACGCGGTGTGCTTTCAGCGTCGTGTCCAACTCGTCGAGTT
Source organism: Microtetraspora sp. AC03309 (assembly GCF_020826795.1). Lineage (NCBI taxonomy): Bacteria > Bacillati > Actinomycetota > Actinomycetes > Streptosporangiales > Streptosporangiaceae > Microtetraspora > Microtetraspora sp. AC03309. Next base: position 714 of record NZ_JADDIL010000253.1, read on the forward strand.
CGGCCTCACGTCCTATGAGACGCGTGGTGGGGATCCGCAGATTGCCCGGTTGGGCATCGATCGCATTCAACGGTGGGAACTCGGCGCGTAGGCCATCTGCCTGAACCTGGAACAGCTCAACAGGTTTGGTGATGTCGCGGAGTGTGCGGGGGCCAACCGAGATGAGGTTTACGTCGCTCAACATTCC
>NZ_JADDIL010000254.1:0-895 GCF_020826795.1 Microtetraspora sp. AC03309
AGCGCAACGCTGCCCAGGCGCGCCGGAACCCATGGCAGGGGTGTTTGAGCGCGTAGGCGCGCAGCCAGGCCCGCATCTGGGCGTCCGGATCATCGGTGGTCTGTGCTTGCGGGAGCCGGCGGTAGGTGGAGCGGGCCAGCCCAACGGCTTTGCACGCCAACCGCTCCGACATGTTCAACGTATCCTTGAGCATGTCCACGGCGCGACGCTTGGCAGCTGGGCTCAGAATTTTCCCTTCGCGACCTCCCGCAAGGCGTCCTTTTCCAGCTCGGCCTCGGCCAGCAGCCGCTTCAACCGGGCGTTCTGGTCACGCAGTTCCTTGAGCTCCTTGGCGGCGTCGGTATCCATCCCGCCGTAGCCGCGGCGCCAGTTGTACAGCGTGGCCGGCGACACCTCCAGCTCGGCAGCAATCTCCTCACCGGTCCTGCCCTCGGCAGCGAGCTCATCGGCGCGGCGCAGCTTGCGCACGATGTCCTCCGCGGAATGCCGCTTACGACCAGCCATGCGTGTCATCGTCCCTTCTCGGCCCGACCTTGGGCCACAGGACTCTAAAACAGGCTGGCCTCAATCACGGGGAACATGCCACGACGGCTCATGGAACTCGCCGCCGGGCGAATCACCATCGGCGAATACAAAAGCCAAGTTCTCGAGGCGACCAACGCCGCCGGCCGCACGGTCAGCGGCGAAGAACTGCGCGCACGCCACGGGGCCACCTCAGCGCCCCCACCTCGCCGCCGGTTTGGCCAGCCGCCCGACCTCGTCGTTCCAGACAACTTCGACGACCCTCTTCTATACCCGGAAAACCCTGCGCAGGAAGGTGATCCGGCCACCTAGCCTCGATCGGCCACATCCAGTCGCACCACACCATTACGTCACGGTGACGATTAAGTAAGGC
>NZ_JADDIL010000255.1:0-895 GCF_020826795.1 Microtetraspora sp. AC03309
GTCCAGGGCAGCTCGTCGAAAGCCGCCTGGATCATGCCGGTGCCCACGGAGGCCGAAGTCACGCTCGGAGAGTCTGCGGTCTTCAGTGCACTGTCCGCACTCTCTTCGCCCCGTGTCGAATACCGCGACTCCTGGTGGCCGACGTTCGGCTGGCTGACCCAGATGTTCTCCGGAAGCCAGGACGGCCTAGTCATGGCCGCGGCTCCCGACGGAGTCACCGTGCGCAGCCAGCAGCGCCTCGGGCCGTTCAACGTCACGCGACTGGCCTCGACCGATCCTCATGCGCTGGCCACATGGCTAACCCAGAAGGGGTTTGCACAGCCGCCCAGCCTGGCCGACGACCTGGCGCCGTACGTAGCGGAGGGCTGGGAGATCGTGGCCGTTCAGCTGTTCCCCGACGCGGCCGGTCAGACGCTCACCGGGGAGCTGCAGCCATTGCGGTTGTCGTTCGCCTCCGACACCGCGATCTACCCGATGCGGCTGTCCCGCGCGGCACAGCATCCGCTCTCCGTCGACCTGTATGTGCTGGCCGGCCACCGCATGGATCCGACGGCGCTCCCGGTAACCGGGGGTAACCCGACCTTGCAGTTCGCCGGGCGTATTTCGAGCCGCATCTCGGAGCTCAACACGTACCTCGAAGCTGGTGACTACCTGACCAGTTGGACCGACACGATCGACTCCCCCGCGTCGATCGACGGCGACTACGCCTTCGCGCCCGCCGCGGCCGACAACGACTATCGCGCGGTGGTCTACCGCGAACGTGATCGTGGCGACGTCACCGGTTTGGCCTTGTACGTAGCCGCCGCCATCGGTGCCGTGGCTGTCTTGGTGCGGGTGCTGAAGGTCCGCGGTCGCCGTCAGGCGAGGTAGGAGACCTCGTCGCGAAGGCGTTCGG
>NZ_JADDIL010000256.1:0-892 GCF_020826795.1 Microtetraspora sp. AC03309
GGTCACCGCCGGTGTTGCGGATCTCGACGATGTCTCCGGGCACCGAGAAGTTGTAGAACCATTCGGCGTTCTCGCCGCTGAGGTTCAGGCAGCCGTGGCTGACGTTCTCCTTGCCCTGCGCCCAGATCGTCGAGTTGAGCTGGTGCAGGTAGATGCCGTCGATGCTGATGCGCGTGGCCCACGGGATGGTCGTCTTGTAGCCGAGCCGCGAATTCACGGGCAGGCCGTAGGTCGACGAGTCCATGACCACCGGGTTGGCCTTGTCCATCACGGTGTAGATGCCGCGAGGCGTCCAGAAGCTCATCGTGGTGCCGCCGACGGTCTCGGTGCCGCCCATGCCCATCGAGGTGGGCATGGTTCGCACCAGCTTGCCGTTGTCGTAGACCCTGACCTGCTTGTCGGTGTCGTCGGCGATGGTGACGTGCGAGGCGCCGATGGTGAACGAGACCTTCTCGTCCTGCGCGCCGTACAGGTCGTCGCCGAGCTTGGCGCCGTAGATGCCGGCGTCGACGGTGACCTTGGTGCCCGGTGCGTAGTACTTCTCCGGGCGCCAGTGTGCGGTCTGGTCGTCGATCCAGTTCCACGAGCCGACGGCCTTGGGCTCGGTGATGACCTTCATCCGGTTTTCGGCGCTGGCCTTGTCGGTGATCGGCTCATCGAAGCGGGCGACGATCACCATGCCGACGCCGTAGGTGGCGCCCTCCTGCAGCGGGGCGTAGTTCGTACCGTTGAGGTAGACCCGGGCCTGGTAGCCCGGGGTCACCGTGGAGAAGCTGATGGTTTTGCGGGTCGGCATTCCGCCGGGGCCGCGCGCGTCGACCTTCAGCGTGTAGGTGCGGCCGTAGCCGAGTGTGGTGGTCGGCTTCCAGGTCCTGGCGTCGGGCGTCAGGAT
>NZ_JADDIL010000257.1:0-879 GCF_020826795.1 Microtetraspora sp. AC03309
CTGTCGGATGCAGTGAACCCTCGTGCGTACCCGGGATCACCGGTGGCGTCGTCCTCGGCGCGCCGTGCGCGGATACGGCCTACTACGTCTTCGGCACCACTTCTTGGGGCCGTTTGGTGTTCTGCGGGTCGCCGCGTCGCTACGAGCCGCGCTACTTCCGGTCACCGCCACTGAAGGGCGTCCGCGAGGAGAACACACCATGTACCGGCTTCGAGAATTCTGTCGCACAGGCGCCCGATGGGCTGTTCCTGAGTTGTGTGTCGAGCGATGGAACCAGCAGGTGGCTTCGTGGTGACCTCTGACGCGCGGTACCGCACAGGCGTGGTCACCGCGCTTGTCGCCTTCGGCCTCGGTGCCGGTGTGGCGGCGGCGGTCCCGGCACAGGCAGATGACGCACCGATGGTGCACCGGGTGACGTACACGGTCACTGCCGAGCAGCCGACGACGGTCGGCATCTATTACCGCGAGGTCGATCCGCCCACATGGGCCGACTACAGCCACAATCCGTACGAGTTCAGCCCCAGGGACGATCTCACTCTGGAACCGGGCAAGCCCTGGGTCCGCGAGACCATGCTCGCCGACCCGATGAAGTGGGCCATGGTCACCGTCACCACGGCCGGATTGGCTCCGCAACCTACCCAGACTCTGCGGTGTGAACTGGCCATCGACGGAATCGTCGTAGACCGGGCCGATGGGCCCAAAGGGGCGTTGTGCTCACTGCGCAACTGGTGATCGCGCAAGTCCGTCCGGCACGGATTTGTCCGCTGGGTGGGACAGCAGCGTCGGCGTCGGCTCGGGCGGCATTAGCGTGCGGCAAGTCACATCGGCTATGAGACGACCGCCGCTACCGGTGCCATCCGTGCCTGGCCGAGACCAACC
>NZ_JADDIL010000258.1:0-878 GCF_020826795.1 Microtetraspora sp. AC03309
CCGTTCATCGCCAAGGTGATCCGAAACGGGAACGTGGACACCGTCGTGCATGCCGCGGCGGCGTCCTACGCGCCGCGGTCCGGAGGCCGGGCCACGTTGAAGGAACTCAACGTGATGGGCGCGATCCAGCTGTTCGCGGCCTGTCAGAAGACACCGTCGGTACGGCGGGTCGTGCTCAAGTCCACCTCCGAGGTGTACGGCGCGAGCTCGCGGGATCCGGTGATGTTCAGCGAGGAGAGCAGTGCCCGGCGCCCGCCGGGTGACGGGTTCGCCCGCGACAGCATGGACATCGAGGGCTATGCCCGCGGCCTGGCCCGGCGTCGGCCCGACATCGATCTGACGATCCTTCGGCTGGCCAACATGATCGGGCCCGCGATGGACACCGTGCTCTCGCGGTATCTGGCCGGCCCGGTGGTTCCGTCGGTCATCGGCCACGACGCACGGCTGCAACTGCTGCACGAACAGGACGCTCTCGGTGCCCTGGAACGCGCGACGGTGGCGGGCAAGGCGGGCACGTTCAACGTCGGCGCCTCGGGCATCATCATGATGAGCCAGGCGATCCGGCGCTCGGGACGAGTCCGGGTGCCGGTGCCGAGTGGGGCGTTGTCGGCGATCAATTCACTCAGTCGCGCAACGCGTTCCGCCGAACTCGACCGGGACCAGATGAACTATCTGAGCTACGGGCGGGTGATGGACACCACGCGAATGCACAGGGATCTGGGCTACAGTCCCAAGTGGACGACCGCCGAGGCATTCGACGACTACGTCCGTGGTCGTGGATTGACGCCGATACTCGATCCGCGATGGGTACGCTCAATGGAGAGTCGCGCCGTGGGGATGGCGCAGCGTCTGGGACATTAGTAACGGCTCTATCCGGG
>NZ_JADDIL010000259.1:0-873 GCF_020826795.1 Microtetraspora sp. AC03309
CCGCCGTACGGACCGCAGGCGAGTTGTCCGCCATGGAATGCGCTGAGCTCGTGGGAATTTCACGCGTCAGTGCGCGGCGCTACCTGGAGTACTACCTGAGCACCGGGGCGTTGCAGCTTCGGCTACAGTACGGCGCCGGTAGGCCCGAACGGCGTTACCGGGCGAAGTAGCGCTCCCAACTGAGGTAGCACGCTACTCACGACCCCCGACGTCGCACAGCGAAGTATCGAGATGAACAGATACTCGTCCGATCGCGCGGAGGCTGTCATGACTGTGGTGTCCGATGCCGCCCTTCCCCCGCTGGACTACGCCCACGAAACCGATCCCCGCCAAGTGCACCGGCTGATCGCTACGGCGCGTGCCGAGGCCCCGATCGCGATGGGCCCGTACGGTCCGGAATTGCTGACCTACGATCTGGTCCGCGCCGCGCTGCGCGACCCTCGTTTCGAGGTCCCCCAGGGCATGTTCCTGGCCGCGCAGGGAATCACCTCCGGCCCGCTGTGGGATCGCGCGAACAGCAGCCTGCTGGGTGTCGACCCAGAGTCCCACACCCGACTCCGACGCCTGGTGGCCAAGGCGTTCGCGCCGCGCGGTGCGGAGAACCTCCGGCAGACCTGCATGGAGATCGTCGCCGAACTTGCCGACCCGCACCTGGCCGAGGGCCACTGCGACGTGGTGGCCGACATCGCGGTGCAGTATCCGATCCCGGTGATCTGTGCACTGCTCGGGGCGCCGCGCCAGGACTGGCATCTGTTTTCCCGCTGGGCCGACGACATCTTCGAAATGTTCAGCTGGGACCTCGGTGACCACGCCGACGAGGTCGAAGCGGCCTGGCTGCAACTCGATGAGTACCTCGACACCATGGTGCAGGAG
>NZ_JADDIL010000260.1:0-869 GCF_020826795.1 Microtetraspora sp. AC03309
CCGGAACTCACCGCGATCACTGCGTCGGCGGCTTCGATCGCGGTGCGCTCCACCCACGAGGACACCCGGTACCCACCGCCGAGTTGCTCGGCCTTCCATGGGCGCAACGGCTCGAGGGAATGGGCGGTCAGCACGTGCGGGATGCCGTAGAGCAGGCCGGTCAGGTGCCCGGCCATCCCGGCGTACCAGGTGTGCGAGTGCACGACCGTGGCCCCCGCCGCCGAATTGACCATGTTGAGGTCGGCGGACAGCGTCGACAGAGCTGGGTTGGCGCCACGTAGCGCAGGGTCGGGCTGCGCCACGAACGCTCCGTCACGCGGGGCGCCCATGCAGTGCACGTCAACGTCGCAAAGCTGACGCAATTGTGCGACGAGCTCGGTGACATGCACACCGGCACCGCCGTACACCTCGGGTGGATATTCCCGAGTCATCATGGCCACCCGCATATCCGAGACGGTAGTAGGTCTCGGCAGCTCCCGTCACCCGGCGCAGACTTCTGTTGCCATTGGCTGGCCGCGCTGCTGGTTGGCGGATAGGTTTGGACGCATGAGGGAGTTGCCACATGTGCTGGGCATCGTTCTGGCCGGGGGAGAGGGCAAACGGCTGTACCCGTTGACCCCGACCGTGCCAAGCCTGCAGTTCCCTTCGGCGGTGCCTACCGGCTGATCGACTTCGTGCTGTCCAACCTCGTCAACGCCCGCTACCTTCGGATCTGCGTTCTGACGCAATACAAGTCGCATTCACTGGACCGTCACATCAGTCAGAACTGGCGCCTGTCGGGTCTGGCCGGTGAATACATCACCCCGGTGCCGGCGCAACAGCGGCTCGGGCCGCGCTGGTACACCGGTTCGGCCGACGCGATCTACCAG
>NZ_JADDIL010000261.1:0-866 GCF_020826795.1 Microtetraspora sp. AC03309
TCATCGTGCCGTGTCACCGGGTGATCGGCGCGAATGGAAGCCTCACCGGCTACGGCGGCGGACTGGACCGCAAACGGGCATTGTTGGAACTGGAGAAAAGCCGTACAACGCCGGCTCTGTTCAATTGAAATAGGCGCGTTTTCAATTCTCGAAAGGAATTGAAAACGCGCCGATATACAAAAATGCCCGAGCCCTCCAATCGAAATTGGAGGGCTCGGGACTTAATTTGTGTTCGGCGGTGTCCTACTTTTCCACCCGGGAGGGTAGTATCATCGGCGCTGGCAGGCTTAGCTTCCGGGTTCGGGATGGGACCGGGCGTTTCCCTGCCGCTATGGACCGCCGTAACTCTATTCACTCGTTTTTGAGTGTAAACCTTGTGTTTTGGTGGTGGGGTGCGGTGTGCACTCCGGACACATGGTGTGTGGGTGTTTATGAATTGTGGTTGCGAGGTCAGGATGTGCGTCTTACTCAAAAACCCAAACATTGTGGTGTTTGTTGGTTGTTGTAAGTTTTCGGCCGGTTAGTGCCAGTTCCCTGCACCTATTACTAGGCTTCCAGGTCTGGTCTATCAATCCCGTGGTCTGCGGGGGGCCTTATCCCTCTAAAAGGGTGAGAAGCCTGGTCTTGGAGGGGGTTTCCCGCTTAGATGCTTTCAGCGGTTATCCTGTCCGAACGTGGCTATCCAGCGGTGCTCCTGGTGGAACAACTGGTATACCAGAGGTTCGTCCGTCCCGGTCCTCTCGTACTAGGGACAGATTTCCTCAAGCTTCTGACGCGCGCGGCGGATAGAGACCGAACTGTCTCACGACGTTCTAAACCCAGCTCGCGTGCCGCTTTAATGGGCGAACAGCCCAACCCTTGGGACC
>NZ_JADDIL010000262.1:0-861 GCF_020826795.1 Microtetraspora sp. AC03309
CACACACCCAATTGGAGTCCGTGATTATCAAGCTCGGCCAGCAGATCGCCGCTATCGCTCCATCTGTGGCCTGGGAATGGCGACGTACAGATAGCAGGGGCGGCTGCAATCCACCGTACGAGCAATCAGACGGACAACTGATACTGCTACGAAACTACGTATCCGACAACCCAATTCCCGAACAGAACTGGAAGCAGGCTGCCGACCTTGCACAACAATCTGCCTCTTCGTTGGGCGCAACCGAGCTCACCGTATTCAAAGATCATCCCAACAATCACGACCTACAGTTCACCAGCGACACCGGGACAACCTTGCGCATTGGATCGCAAGCCGCAGCGCTGATCACCGGCAGCACCGGTTGCAGACTGCCAAGCAAGACCAGATAGCGGCCTCAATATCGTCTGCAGGGCGCGTGGCGCTTACCAAATTGGCGCTGGCGCCCATCCCGCTCTGTCACTGGCCTGCCTCGATAGCAGCGACCTTGGTGGCGCCCTCTTAGGCGCAGAGGCGTTGCAGGTCGACAGGCCCTGCGGCGAGCAGAGCATCGATACGTGTATGCACCCGCCATCACGGTGAGGCTTGGACGACGGCAGCGTACCCCCGATCAACTTGATGTGGTGCCAAAAGATCCGACCTGATCGTGAAATGACCGCGGCTCAGTTCGTGAACGATGGACAGCTGATGACAGGAGAGAATGTGAGTACCGCGAAGGTGTGAGTGCGGACCAGGCGAGCCAACTGCCTAGGCGGTACGAGTGGAGGACGGTGAGGCGATGACGGCCGGAAGACTGCGTCGGATCTCGGTTGCCCTGGCGTTGTGTGTGCTGACTGCCGGATGCACTGTGACCACCGGCGGGCACGT
>NZ_JADDIL010000263.1:0-860 GCF_020826795.1 Microtetraspora sp. AC03309
GTTCACGACAACCTGGTCAAAGTCGGATTGCGCGGCCATTTCGGCCCGCGCCGTCTCCAATCGCCTGGCCATCACCTCGGGGGTCTCGGTGCCGCGACCGGACAACCGGCTGACCAGTTCGTCCCAGCTCGGCGGTGCCAGGAACACCGATACCGCCTCGGGCATGGCCTTCTTGACGGCGCGCGCCCCGGCCAGATCGACCTCGATCAGCACCGGGCGGCCGGCCGCGGGCTCGCCGCCCTCGGCCACGACGCGACGGTTCTCGGTCTCGAACTCGGCACGCTCGGTGAGCGAGCCGGGCAGGAACTCCGTGGCACCCGAATCGATGATCGTGACGCGACGCAGCATCTGCCGGACGATGACCTCGATGTGCTTGTCGTGGATCGACACGCCCTGGGCCCGGTAGACCTCCTGGACCTCCTTGACGAGGTGGATCTGCACCTCGCGGGGGCCCTGGACACGCAGCACCTCGTGCGGATCCGCGGAGCCTTCCATCAGCTGGTCGCCGACCTCGACGTGGTCACCGTCGGACAGCACGCCTTCGGAGCCGTCCTCGTGGGTGATCACGCGCAGGCGCTGACGCTTGGAGAGCTTGTCGTAGACAACTTCCTCGCCGCCATCGTCGGGAACGATGGTGATCTTGAAGAACTTGTCGCTCTCCTCCAGCCGGACCCGGCCCGCGACGTCGGCGATGGGCGCCTTGTTCCGCGGGATACGGGCCTCGAACAGCTCCTGCACGCGAGGCAGACCACCGACGATGTCGGCGCCACCGGTAACACCACCCTGGTGGAAGGTACGCATGGTCAGCTGGGTACCGGGCTCACCGATGGACTGGGCGGCGACGATGCCGACGGCCTCGC
>NZ_JADDIL010000264.1:0-854 GCF_020826795.1 Microtetraspora sp. AC03309
ACCCTTTTCCGGATGGGCGAGGGTGAGCATGTGCTGGTCGCAGTGGTCCATCACATTGCCGGTGATGGCTGGTCGATCGGCCCGCTCGTGCGTGACATCGGGATCGCCTACGCCAACCGGTGTGCGGGACAGGCGCCGGACTGGGCGCCGCTGCCGGTGCAATACGCGGATTACACGCTGTGGCAGCGCTCGTATCTCGGTGATCCGACCGATCCGGACAGCCGGATTTCTGGTCAGCTGGCGTACTGGGAGCATGCGCTGGCCGGGCTGCCCGAGCGTCTGGAGCTGCCCACCGACCGGCCGTATCCGCCGGTGGCCGACTACCACGGCGCCAGTCTCACGATGGAGTGGCCGGTCGAGTTACAGCAGCAGATCGCGCGGGTAGCCAGTGAGCACAACGCCACCAGCTTCATGGTGGTACAGGCCGCCCTGGCCGTGTTGTTGTCGACTCTCAGCGGGAATTCGGATGTTGCAGTGGGGTTCCCGATCGCGGGGCGTAGCGATCCGGCATTGGATGAGCTGGTCGGCGTCTTCATCAACACCCTGGTGCTACGAGTCGAGCTCGACGGCGATCCGTCCGTCGCTGAGCTGCTGGCCCAGGTGCGGCGACGCAGTCTGGCTGCCTACGAGCACCAGGATGTGCCCTTCGAGATGGTTGTCGACCGGCTGAACCCGGCCCGCAGTTTGACCCACCACCCGCTGGTCCAGGTGATGATGGCGTGGCAGAACCTGGCCGCGCAGAACGACGATCACACGGCGTCGACGAGTTTGGGCGGGCTGCAGGCCACCCCGCTGGAAGCAGACACTCAGACCGCACGCATGGATCTGATGATCTCGCTGGCCGAACGCTGGAG
>NZ_JADDIL010000265.1:0-854 GCF_020826795.1 Microtetraspora sp. AC03309
GTTCAGTACATCATCACGTGTGATACGAATTGCACGATCGAACGGCCGGACTGAGGTGAGCCCTTCGTAGTGGTCCAGTCGTTGTGCGACTCTGTTGCCCGGTCTGCGGGCAAGGAAGAATCAACGACGACATGGCATCGAACAAGCGCCGGCGGCATACGCCGTGGCGAGTCCCCGTTACTGAGTCCACCCGGTCTTAGAGTCGGATTTGTTGGATCCGGATTCAGTTGATCTCGCAGGCGACCGGGGTGTGGGTGCACCTGCAGGCCGCAGCGTACTCGGCCGGCGTCTGGTAACCCAGGGCCGAGTGGCGATGGCGGTGGTTGTGCTCGTATTTGAAGTCGCCGATGACCACGCGGGCCTCCAGCAGACTGTTCCAGTGGTTGCGGTTGAGGCACTCCTTCCGTAGGCGGTTGTTGAATGATTCGATGAAACCGTTGTTCCACGGCGTGCCCGGCGGGATGTAGGACAGGCCGAGCTGTCCGTCGCAGAACTGTTGCAGCGCTAGAGAAATCATTTCCGGACCGTTGTCGAGCCGCAGCACTCTCGGCGGCCCACCGGTCGCGGCGAACACCTTTGTGAGCTCGTCGACGAGCCGATCGCCGGTGATTGAGCGCTCCACGACGTTCAGCAGGGACTCGCGGGTATGCTCGTCGACCATCGAGGCGATCTTGACGGCCTTGCCATCGACGGTGGAATCGAACTGGAAATCGATCGCCCACACCACCTTCGGCGCATCTGCCACCACCGGCGCAACCGACGAGATTCCGGCCCGCTTGCGGGGACTACGGACCCGCACCTGCAGGCCTTCCTCACGCCACAGCCGGCCGATCTTCTTCTTGTTGATCTGGCGG
>NZ_JADDIL010000266.1:0-852 GCF_020826795.1 Microtetraspora sp. AC03309
ACGTACGGCAAGTACCTCTTCGATCAACGCATCTCGCAGGCTGCCTGGAACACCCTGCAACTGACCATCTATTCGATGATCCTGGCGCTCGTCCTGGGTGTGCTCCTCGCGGTGATGCGGTTGTCACCGAATCCGGTACTCAAAGCGGTGTCCTGGACCTACCTGTGGATCTTCCGCGGCACACCGATCTATGTGCAGTTGGTGCTGTGGGGCCTGGTCCCGGTGATCTACAAGAACATTCAGATCGGCGTACCGTTCGGCCCGCGGCTTTTCGAGTTCACCCTTGCTGATCCGAACGTCTTCTGGCTGGCCGTTCTCGGGCTGGGACTCAACGAGGCCGCCTACATGGCCGAGATCATCAGGGCCGGCATCAACTCCGTGCCCGAGGGGCAGACGGAAGCCTCGGTCGCGCTTGGCATGTCGTGGGCCATGACCATGCGGCGTACGGTGCTTCCCCAGGCCATGCGGGTCATCATCCCGCCGACCGGCAACGAGTTCATCAGCATGCTGAAGACGACCTCGCTGGTCACCGCGATCCCGTACAGCTTCGAGTTGTACGGCCGCTCAAAAGATATCGGCGTAGACCTGTTTCAGCCGGTCCCGCTGCTGCTGGTGGCGTCCACCTGGTATCTGGCGATCACCAGCATTCTGATGGTCGGGCAGTACTACCTCGAGCGGCACTACGCACGTGGTGCGTCGCGCAAGTTGACCTCCAAGCAGCTGCAGGCCCTGGCCAACGCCCAGATGGGAGAGCCACATCCATGACCGCCGCCGCCGAACCGATGGTGCGGGCCGAGAGTGTCTGCAAGAACTTCGGTGCCCTGCACGTCCTCAAAGGCGTCACGTTGGACG
>NZ_JADDIL010000267.1:0-852 GCF_020826795.1 Microtetraspora sp. AC03309
ACATGGACGCCACCGACCGCACTGCTTCCACGTCGCCGTGCTGGAGAAAGCCGGGCTGATCATCAAGCGGCGCAACGGTCGTGAGCAGCTGGCCAGCGGCGACGTGGAAGCAGTGCGGTCGGTGGCGTCCATGTTGACCGAGCTGGAACAGGTTTGGCGTGGCCGCATCGCTCGTATCGATGAACTGATCGCATCCGATCCCGAGGAGGACTGACCCATGCCCGTGACCGATGTCAAACACGACCTCGACGAACTGACGCTGACGATCACCGCGGAGTTCGCGGCGCCGGTGCAGCGCGTCTGGCAGATCTACGCCGACCCACGTCAGCTGGAGAAGGTATGGGGACCGCCGACGCACCCGGCGACCGTCGTCGACCACAGCCTCACCCCAGGCGGCCGCGTCACCTATTTCATGACAGGCCCTGAGGGTGAGAAGTACGCGGGGTACTGGGCGGTCACCGCTGTCGACGAACCGGCCGGCTTCTCGTTCGACGACGGTTTCGCCGACGAGGACTTCAACCCGAACCCCGAGATGCCGGTGTCGAAGAACGTCTACACGTTCACCGAACATGACGGTGGCACCCGCGCGGTCTACGTGAGTACCTACGCCTCCGCCGAAGCGCTCCAACAGGTCCTGGACATGGGCGTGGTCGAGGGTGCCTCCCTGGCGATCAACCAGATCGACGGACTACTGGCGGCCTGACCGGTCTAGCGGTGCCGCCCAGCCGTCGCAGCTACCGGGCGAACCTCGGTCTCGCTCTGCTCGGCGTTGCGATCAGGTGCCAGCATCACGGCGGTGATCGGCACGACGAGCGCGAGCAGGCCGATCACGAAGACCGGGAACAGGAACGA
>NZ_JADDIL010000268.1:0-848 GCF_020826795.1 Microtetraspora sp. AC03309
CCAGCAGTTTCGACCAGAACACCACCTGGTTGTCGCCCGCGCCGACTCCGGCCGCCGCTTCGCGCAGCAGTTCGAAGTTGACGGCGGGCATACCCCAGATCACGGCCTGGACGGCGCGCGCATGCACCAGCGGATCCATGCCCTGACGCTAGTACCTCAGCGCACGGTGTTGAAGAACGTCGTCACATCCTCGACGAAGAGCTCCGGCTGCTCGAACGCCGCGAAATGTCCGCCGCGCGGCATCGTGGTGAAGTGCGTGACGTTGTAGCCCGTCTCGCACCAGCTACGCGGGGCACGCAGGATCTCCAGGGGGAACGACGCGATCCCGGTCGGCAGGCTGACGTATTCGCCTCCGCCCCAGGTGTTGTGGCTCTCCCAGTACAGCCGGGCCGACGAAGCCGCTGAGGCGGTGAGCCAGTAGAGCATGACGTTGTCGAGCATCTCGTCCTTGGACACCACGTTCTCGGGGTTTCCGTCGCAGTCCATCCAGGACCAGAACTTCTCCACGATCCACGCCAGCTGACCGACAGGGGAGTCGACCAGCCCGTACCCGAGGGTCTGCGGCCGGGTGGACTGCTGCTTCATGTAGCCCGAATCCCATTTGCGGTAATAGTCGATCCGGGCCAGGGCCTTCTGCAGGTCCTCGGTCATCTCACCCATACCGTCGGCCGGCGGTTGCGCGATCGGCATGTTGACGTGGATGGCCACGCACGAACCCACGTTGCGGCCGATCTGCGTCGTCACCGCCGCACCCCAGTCTCCGCCCTGGGCGCCGTAGCGCTCGTAGCCCAGCCGCGTCATCAACTGGTCCCAGGCCTGCGCGATCTTCTCGATTCCCCAGCCCGCCG
>NZ_JADDIL010000269.1:0-844 GCF_020826795.1 Microtetraspora sp. AC03309
CCTCGATCTTTCACGTCTATCCGGTGGCTGGCTGAGCGGTTCGGCTGGAGTTTGAAATCGGGGCCGTGGTCAACCTGGCGGCCCGGCTATCGCGCCGGGTGAGCGGGGTTCCACGGGCCCTCAAGGTGTCCTTCCCTGATCGTTGGGGCGGCTTTGTGCTGGTCAGGTCGGGGCCGGGAGTGTCTGGAGCCGGGTAATGGCTGCGACCAGTTGGCTGGCCCAGGGCCAGGACGCGGCGATGCGCAGGCGCAGGCGCCGACCACCACGGACCAGCCGGGCGGCGACGGCGAACAGGCGCAGCCTCAGGCGTTTGGGCTCATACCGGCGAGCGGAAGTGCCGTGTAGGGCGAGCATCTGCATCCAGGCGAGGAGTTCACAGGCCAGCGCGACAATCTCCACCCAGATCTGGTTTTGAGTGAAGTCGCGCAAGGGCAGGTTGCGTAGGCCGGTGTCCTTGGCGGCGCGGATGCGGTCCTCGCAGCGGGCGCGGCGACGGTGGCGTAACTCCAGGTCAGCGAGCTGACCGTGCCGGGTGTTGGTGATGAAGCACGTGAAGCGGTGCCCGTCGATGTCGGTGAAGCGCAACTGCGCGCCCGGATGGGGCCGTTCCTTGCGCACGATGACCCGCATCCCCTTCGGCCAGGAGGAAAGGTCGAGCAGGCCGGTCAGCTCGGCGACCCAGGCACCAGCCCGGACCTTGCCGTCTGCGTCGTAGGCGGGTGTCCACGCATCGGGTGGCAAGGTGAGGATCGCTTGCTGGATGTCGTCGGTGAGGGTGAACCCGATGGAGTAGGCGAGCCGTCGGCCTGGGCGAGTGAGCCAGGTGAGGAACTCGTGGGTGCCG
>NZ_JADDIL010000270.1:0-842 GCF_020826795.1 Microtetraspora sp. AC03309
AAAGCGCGTTCTCCCAAGTGTGCCATGCACACTGGTGGGGAGGACCGAATTATCCGGCCGCGCAGGTCCTCAAAAGACGTCAAGAACATCCACGACTGCATGGTGATCATCGCAACCAAACCACCGTGGCCATCGACGAGACTACCGCAACGGTCGATGAACATCGCGAATAAATCCGACTTCGTGTCCGGGAATTCGAGCTTTGCGAACTCAGTCAGATCGGACCCCATGTTCTTTCCGCCCATATACGGCGGATTCGCAACGACCACAGAGTACCGCTCGGCGAGGTATTCAGCTTGCTGAACGACGCGCCACGCCCGGCCTATCGCATCGGCCTTGAAGATGTCTCCGCCATCCTTCAGACGATCCAGATGCAGAGTGAGTCGCGAGATCAGGGTCGCATCAGGCTGGATCAGGGCGCCCAGAAAGTCAGCCTTGCTGAACTGGTTCCAGAACGCTTCCTCCTGGTGAAGGTCTCCGTCCTCAGTAACCAGGTAGGCGAGTTCGCCGGGACTGAATGAGATCGGTTCTAGCAAGCAGATGTTCGGCTTGACGGCGTCTTTGAGGAAAAGCCTGCGCTTCGCCGCTGCTTTCATAGTCAACGCGAATGCCGATAGTGCTCCCGCACGGGGATCGATCTCCGTGCCGTACAGGTTATTTGACAGTATGAGGCTGGGAATCTCCGCCGGCGCGTAACCCTCCTCCTCGTAAATTGCGTACAGCAGATCGAACGCGTAGGTCAACATGTGTCCCGATCCACAAGCGGGATCGACAAGCTTTAGATCTTCCGGCCTGCTGATCTTCAAGAAGTTCGTTTCTTCATCAATCGGTGCACTGTAGTA
>NZ_JADDIL010000271.1:0-841 GCF_020826795.1 Microtetraspora sp. AC03309
GACCTTCGGAACCCCCCAACCCGACACACCACGAACCACCACCCCCGAACCGCGCGCCTTCGGGACCACCACCATCGGATCTCGGGCCTCTGAGACCAACGCAGCCGATGCCGAGACGTTCCGGACCGAGCTCGAACGACTGGCCTCCAGCCTGGAAGAGCACTTCGCATACGAGGAAGCGCAACTCCTGCCAGCGCTGACACGAACCCCCAAGATCAACTGATCACCGAGGCCCGCTCGAGCAACCGGTCGTGGCGGACTTGGTCCCGTGCTCTCCTGCGGCGCACGCCGCTGGCCCCATGCTCTTCTGCGGCTGGCGCCCTTGCTTCCATGGCCACCTGCGACGCACGCCGTTGATTCCATGGTCACCTGCAGCAGTCGTCGTCGGCCCTGATCACCTGTGGCGCACGCGTTGGCCCCCGATCCGCTGCGGCAGTCGTCGTTGATCCCATGGTCAGCTGCGGTAGGGCCGTTAAGGTCCGGGCATCCCGAACCACCATGTCGGGACATGCGATGAACCGATGGAGTCCGGTACATCCGCACGTCCCAGTAGGTCCGCACGTCCTGGTAGGTCCGGACATGCCCGCAGGGTCCGGACACCTGACAAAACAGCGCATTCCAGCAGGACAGGGCGTCCTGGCAAGACCGGACATCCTGAGGGGGTCCGGATGCCTCCGGTATCAACTGCTCTGTCGCAGCCAGCCACCGTCACCGTCCCTATCCCTATCCCTGTCCCTGTCCCTGTCCCTGTCCCTGTCCCTGTCCCTGTCCCTGTCCCTGTCCCTGTCACGGTCACTGTCTGCGGGCCCAGGCGCGGGGGCGGTGTTTGGGATAGCGGTGG
>NZ_JADDIL010000272.1:0-831 GCF_020826795.1 Microtetraspora sp. AC03309
GTTCTATCCCGTCCTGATGTTCGGGCTCCCCGCCGCTGCGCTCGCGATGATCCTCGCGGCGAACAGGAAGCAACGCAAGGTCGCGGTCGGCATCCTGTCGGCGGCCGCCCTGACCGCATTTCTCACCGGGGTGACCGAACCGCTGGAGTTCGCGTTCATGTTCGTGGCGTTCCCGCTCTACGTCATCCACGCGGTGCTGACCGGGCTCTCGCTGGCGATCGCCTACCTGCTCGACATCCACCTCGGCTTCTCGTTCTCCGCCGGGCTGCTGGACCTGTTGCTCTACGGCGGTGCCCCTGCGGCGAAGAACATCTGGTTGCTCATCGCGATGGGCGCGGTGTTCTCGATCATCTATTTCGTGTTGTTCTATGTCGCGATCACGAAGTGGAACATGCGCACACCGGGGCGGGAACCAGAGACGGAGTTCGAAGCCGAGGAGCAGGCCAACCTCGGCGAGGGCGCCGATTCCGCCACCACGGTCACGGCCGGTGGGACCGCTACGCTGACCGCCCCCGCCCGTGCGGACACGCAGGCCGAGCAGATCATCGCTGCCTTCGGCGGCCGGGACAACCTCGTCAATGTCGATGCCTGTATCACCCGGCTGCGGGTGGAGGTCACCGACAAGAGCAAGGTCGACCAGGACAGGCTGAAGGCCCTGGGCGCCGCGGGTGTCATCGAGGTCGGCAACAGCGTTCAGGCGGTGTTCGGCACCAGTTCCGAATCGTTGAAGAACGCCATCGTCGACAGCTTGTAACCGCTCACACCGACAGCAGCCGGTTGAAGAAATCGCGATAGCGCGTCAGTGCCACCCGGAGATCTTCGGTGGAGGCC
>NZ_JADDIL010000273.1:0-828 GCF_020826795.1 Microtetraspora sp. AC03309
CTTGCAGGATCATGACTTCCTGGCCGTCATCGAGCGCCTGGTAGACCCAGATCTTGCGGATGCCGCCCTGCTCGAAACGGTCCAGGCCGTCGTGCACCTTGCGCATCAGCGTGGGGACGTCGTCGACGGTGGCGATCGCGCCGACGATCACGCCGGCCACATGACCCTCCGGAGACGGCTCGGCGACGTCGATTTTCTCCACGACTTCACCACCGAATATCGGTGGGATGTCTTCGACACCCGAAATGTCGAACCATTCGAATATCGCCGGTGAACGCAACACATCGCGAATTGATCGGGCATGCCGAATGCCGATGGTCACCAGTACCCGCCCGGGCTCCCAAATTGATTTGTAGAGCACCACGTGATGAGCGCCGATCGATAAAAGTCCGGAACGGTGTTTCTTCATCCATTTCCACATTTGTTCGACATCGTCGACGCGGAAATCGCACGAGAGAATGAGTGAGTGCAGATCGTACTCACTCATTTCGCTACCGGCCTTTCTTTCGCAGTGTGGCAAGAGATTAGCGCAGTCTAACCTTAGTTAGGACAGCCAGTCCACTCTTCGTGGCCACGCCGGGGGCCCAGGGGTCCGGGATGGTCTGACAATGTCCCACGAACACGCCGAATTGACCGTTAATCATTGCGCTCGGCGATGCTTTCTGCACTAGATTGGATGTGCACGACAGACGGCAACACTTGACCAGCCCTCAAGGTGCTTAGGAGTCACGATGCAAGGCGATCCAGATGTTCTGAAATTGCTCAACGAGCAATTGACGAGCGAACTCACCGCAATTAACCAATATTTCCTGCATTCGAAGATGCAAG
>NZ_JADDIL010000274.1:0-826 GCF_020826795.1 Microtetraspora sp. AC03309
TCTGGCCATTCCGGCTTTCGCGTCCTCGACGAAAAGGGTCAGACGTTGCAGTGGTGGCAGACTGTCGTCCAACAGCCAGCGATCAAGTTTGCGCGCGAAATACTCCGCGTAGCTCTGCAGCACCTCCAGACCGAATGCGTCTTTGCTGTCGAAGTAGTGATAAAACGAGCCCTTCGGTACATCGACGCGCTTGAGCACCGATTCAATACCTGTCGCAGTGAGGCCCTGAGCAGTCAGGATTTCCATCCCGCAGCGAAGCAATGCTTCCCGCGTGTCTTCGTGGTCACGGCTGACTTTTGGCGGCCGTCCACGACGAGGCCGGACAATGGAAGCGCTCATGTGATGAGATTAGACCGATTGTCTCTAAATGTCCACGGGGGCGTTCAGCGCCCGGTGAGTTCGTGCTGCGCAATGGCGCACAAAAAATGCTCACTTGACCGGATATGTGCGTCTGGACGCGCGTGGTCGAGTTGGTGCCGTGCACGGCCAAGGTCCCTGTTCGGTCAGTTACTCTGCTCCTGTGCCTCGCCCGGGGAACCCGGATATCCGCAGACGGTTACTCGCTAGTGGACTCGAGCTCTTCTATGCCCGTGGCGTCAACGCGACAGGTGTCAAGGAAATTGCCGATCGTGCCGACGTACCGAAGGCGGCATTCTACACGTACTACGAGAGCAAAGAAGCCTTTGTTGTCGCAGTGCTAGGCCAGTACTGGCTCGAACTTCAGGACCGGTCGGGATCCTTGCTGCTAGGTCGCGGGACACCGGTTCGCCGCCTGCAACGCTACTTCGCGGTGATTGCCGACGAGCACGAGCGCCACACCTTTATG
>NZ_JADDIL010000275.1:0-826 GCF_020826795.1 Microtetraspora sp. AC03309
CCGCAATGAGGCCCGAGAACGTGCCCTTCCTGCCACAGCGCCCGATCTGACCAATTGGGAACGCTGCCACCAGGCGGCCTCCGCGCACTGGACGACCTACCGACATCGGCTGGCCGAGATCATCAGCGTGTCCCAGATGGCGATGGTCGACGACGACTTCGCCGAATACTGGGACGAGATCTGTCAGCTACCCATCACCATGATCACCGAAATGATCAAACACGCTCAGCACCAAGGGTTCTGCCCTGACGACGACCCCCATCTGACCGCCGTCGCCTTGGTGTCGATGCTCAACCAGTTCTGCTACGCCCAACTGTCCGGCGGCCGTGACGCCCGCGCCGACGACACCGCGTGTATCACCACTCTGGCCAACGTGTTCTACCGGACCATCTACCACGAGGAGAGCCCCCGCCCATGAGCAACGCTTCACCGGAAGTGGTCCGCGAATTCATCGGCCTCGAATCGCCCACCGCCCAGCGTGCCGGCGCGGGAGGGTATCCGTGCCAGGGGCTCTATTACCGGAGCGCACAACGCAAACCGACGGTCGCGGTGATCGCCACGCACTACCAGATCGACTTCTCCGAGCACTACATCGCCGATTACCTGGCCGCCAGGGGCATCGGCTTCCTCGGCTGGAACACCCGCTTCCGCGGATTCGAGAGCAGCTTCCTGCTGGACCATGCCCTGGTTGACATCGGGGTCGGGGTGCGGTGGCTCCGTGAGCAGCAGAACATCGAAACCGTTGTCCTGTTGGGTAACTCCGGCGGCGGCTCACTGATGGCGGCCTACCAGTCCCAGGCTGTCGAGCCGAATGTTCAGCCACTCG
>NZ_JADDIL010000276.1:0-823 GCF_020826795.1 Microtetraspora sp. AC03309
GTGCTGAGACGACGGGCGAGACGAATTCGCCCGCCTAATCAGCCCTCAGATTTTGTCGGTCGGTCGGGCCATCCTGATCGGCTTGCCGATGGCCGGAAGGAGGCGCCGATGATGACAGCAAAACAGCGATACGCGCTGTCGTTTACCAGCGGTTCGCTGCTGACCCAGGAAGCCCTCGTCGGCGCACCGATCTACCTGCGCGAGCGTGATTGGGCTACCACACGCGCACGGATCAAGGACGAAAACCTACTCCAGACCCGCGTTGCGCGAACAAACACCCGCATGTTGGGCGAGCTTATTCCGCGGCTGCAAGTGCTCACCGACGCCGAGCTCCAGATCGTCGCAGACGGAACGTCTACGGAGCGCGGTCACCTGATGTGGGCGTCGGCCTGCCGTCGATACGCATTGATCGGGGAGTTCGCCGAGGAAGTGCTGCGCGAGCGGTTCCTCACGCTGGCCGGCAACGTGACGTACGAGGAGTTCGACTCCTTTTACCGCGGCAAGGCCATGTGGCACGACGAACTGGATGCGGTCACGGACCTGTCGTATCAGAAGGCCCGGCAGGTTGTCTTCAAGATGATGGTCGATGCCGGACTGCTAACCAAGCAGGGCTTGATCGAGCCGACGTCGCTTTCGACGCGCGTCGCTGACTGTCTCAGACACCGCACGCCTAGCGACATCCGATTCTTTCCGACGAAGGCGGTGTGATGACGATGTCAAACCGGACCACGCTGGCGCAGCACGAAGAGCATGTTTTCCAGGTGCTTAAAAGCGAGCGCTTCCTCAAGATGCAGGGCCTGGGCAACGAGGTCGCCCACTTCAT
>NZ_JADDIL010000277.1:0-820 GCF_020826795.1 Microtetraspora sp. AC03309
CGCAAGCCCTCGGCCGCAAGCTGATGACGGCGTGGCAGCAGCCCACCGAATGGCTGAACATCCCGCCCGGTGGTTTGGCACTGGATGTGGGCAGCGGTCCGGGCAATGTGACGGCGGCGCTGGCCCGGTCGGCCGGGCTGGACGGGTTCGCCTTCGGCGTGGACATCTCCGAGCCGATGTTGGCCCGTGCGGTCGAGTCCGAGGCGGGTCGGCAGGTCGGCTTCCTGCGGGCAGACGCCCAGAAACTGCCGTTCCGGGACGGGGTCTTCGACGCGGTGACCTCGATCGCGGTGCTGCAGTTGATCCCCGATGCCGAGGCGGCACTGGCTGAGATGGTGCGGGTACTGCGTCCGGGCGGCCGGATCGCGGTCATGGTGCCCACGGCGACCAACCGTGGCCCGGCGCGGCTGCTGTCGAAAGGCGGTGCGCGCTTCTTCGCCGAAGATGAACTCGCCGACCGGTTCGAGGGACTGGGTCTGGAGCGGGTGCGGTCCAAGACCATGGGCACCATGCAGTGGGTGCGCGGGCAGAAACCGTGAGCACTCTCGGCGTTGTTCTTGTCGCATTGGTGATCGCTGTCGGCTTGCTCGGCATCGTGCTGCCCGTGCTTCCCGGTGGCGGGTTTCTGGTGTTCGCCGCGATCGCGGTGTGGGCGGTCTGGGAGGTCAAGGCCGGGACGAACGCCACGGTTGCCTGGGTGACGCTGGGCGTCGCGGCGGTGTTCTTCGTGACCGCCGAGGTGATCAAGTACGTGTGGCCGGTCCGGCGGATGCGGGCCGCCGAGGTGGGAATCTGGAGCCTGGTGGCCGGCGGGATACTC
>NZ_JADDIL010000278.1:0-817 GCF_020826795.1 Microtetraspora sp. AC03309
CGTTCGAGTATGGCATCATTCATATACGCGTTCGAATATCGGGAGGGGTGAGCGTGGCGGAGTTCTTCGGGTCGTTGGAGTTCTTCTCGCGGAACGAGCGCCCCTCTCGCGTCGGTTCGCATGGCTCCGAGTGGGAGCAGGTCGCCTCGTGGGCCAAGGCCTGGATGTCGGACGGCAGTTCAGCCCTTGCTCCCGACGCGGACTGCGGTGACGCGGCTTCCGGGGCCGCCCGATTCCATGGCTCACGCTCGAACGCGGCGGGTTCGACCGGCATCCAGCCCGGCGTAGCCGATTCTCTCGGAACCGAACCTTGCCGTGCCGATCCTCGCTGTGCTCAGCCCGGCGGTGCTCAGCCTGGCTGTACCGAGCCTGATGGCGCTGAACCTCGTGGCCCGAACCCGAACGATGCCGGTCGGAGCAGCACCGGGCCTGGTGGAAGCAAGCCCGATGGCACCGGAATGCGTAGCGGAGCGAGTAGCTCCGGTCCGTTCGATGCCGGTTCGGAAAGCACCGAGCCCGGTGGAGTTGAGCCTCGCAGAGCCGAGCCCGATGCTGGCGGTGCCGGATCGTTTAGGCGAAGTCTGAATGAGGCCGGTCGGAGCAGCGCCGAACCACATGGAGCCCAGCCCCGTGGGACCGAGTCGCATGGAGCCGAGCCCGGTGGGGTCGACGCTGATAGTGCCGGTGCCGGACCATGTGACCCCGGCCTGGAGGGGGCCGGTTGGAGCAGCGCCGAGCTTGGTGGAGCTGAGCCCCGCAGGGCCGGGTCTGATACTGCTGGATCTCCTGGCCCATGCCTGAACGGTGGCGGTTCGGA
>NZ_JADDIL010000279.1:0-815 GCF_020826795.1 Microtetraspora sp. AC03309
ATCCTGATCCGGCTGACGGGGCTGTGCACCGGAACTCCGGCCGAGGACGTCGACGTCGCTGCGCTCGACGACGGCTGGTTCGATTACCTGTGCTTCACCCAGGGGCTCGACGGTGCCGAGATCCGCAAGCACTACGACCACGGTGGCCCGGAGCGCATGCTCGACCTGACGCTGCGTACCGCCGCGTTCGGCGACCGGTACGGCGAAAACCCGGACGGCGTGACACTCGACAAACTCAAGGCCCGACCCAACGGCATCAACTTCGGCCCGATGGTGCCGCGGATCGCCGAGGTGCTGCGGACCGCCGACGCCAAGATCCGCCTCGCCCCCGAGTACCTGACCGACGACCTGCCGCGGCTGGCAGCACGACTCACCCGCGCTCCCGACGACCTGGTACTGGTCAGCCGCCGACACCTGCGGTCGAACAACTCGTGGCTGCACAACATGCCGCCGCTGATGAAGGGGAAGAGCCGCTGCACGCTGCAGATGCACTCCACCGACGCTGACCTCCGCGGAGTCTGCAACGGCGACCTGGTGACGGTGACATCCGTGGCCGGCAGCATCGATGTCCCCGTCGAGGTCACCGACGACATCAAGCCCGGCGTGGTGTCGATGCCGCACGGGTGGGGTCACGCGAAGGCCGGCACCCGGCTGCGAGTCGCCAACGCCTCTCCCGGAGTGAACACCAACATCTTGTCGCCACCGACGTTCGTCGACGAGCCCTCCGGCAACGGCGCGCTCAACGGCATCCCCGTAACCGTCAGCGCAGCGGCCGGCTTTCACAACAACGATGAAATGGAGAAACAGTGAGCGAT
>NZ_JADDIL010000280.1:0-805 GCF_020826795.1 Microtetraspora sp. AC03309
GGACGGCCTGATCGACGATCCGATGGCCGTGCAACTGGTCGACTCGATCGAGTTCGACTTCGCCAAGTTCGGCTACACCCGCCGCCAAGACATGGCCCTGCGGTCCTTGTTGTTCGATCGGATGACCGGCAACTACCTGCGCGACCATCCGCAGGCCACTGTGGTGGCGCTGGCCGAGGGACTGCAGACCAGTTTCTACCGCCTCGACGTGGCCGGACTGGGTCATGAGTTCCGTTGGCTGTCGGTCGATCTGGAGCCGATGATCGAGCTGCGCAACAAGCTGATACCCAAACCGGACCGGGTAACGCAATGTGCGCAGTCGGCACTGGACTTCAGCTGGATGGACCAGGTCGACACCGGCCACGGCGTCTTCATCACCGCCGAGGGCCTGCTGATGTACCTGCAGCCCGAGGAAGCCATGTCGCTGATTCGCGCCTGCGCGCAACGTTTTCCGGGCGGGCAGATGTTGTTCGACCTGCCGCCGGCATTCTTCGCTTTCCTGACGCGCAAGGGGCTGCCGACCTCGATGCGTTACCGCGTACCTCCGATGCCCTTCAGCCTGTCGCCCTCGGAGGTGGCCGATCTGGTCAACACCGTCCCCGGGGTACGGACGGTGCGCGATCTGCCGATGCCGCCCGGCAGAGGCATCGTGTTGAACACCGCGCTGCGGGTCATGCGCCTGCCGGTCTTCGAGCCAGTCCGTCCCGTGATGACTTTGCTGGAGTTCGGTTAGACCACCGGATCAGGCGATAACCAGAGATTTTTCGAACCGCAGTGCGGGATCCTCTACCGGTCCCTTACGCAG
>NZ_JADDIL010000281.1:0-799 GCF_020826795.1 Microtetraspora sp. AC03309
TTGTTCGCCATGGTCGCCGACGGGCGCCTGGAACTACGCACGCAGCCAAGGGCATTGGCCGACGTAGCCGAGGTGTGGGACGGCGGCGAGCCCTCGGGCACCCGCGTCGTGCTGACGCCCTAGCCGAAGAAACTCAGCCGAAGCGACCGGAGATGTAGTCCTCGGTCGCCTTCTGGGTCGGGTTGGAGAAGATCTTCTCGGTGTCATCGATCTCGATCAGCTTGCCCGGTTTACCGGTGGCCTCAAGATTGAAGAATGCGGTCTGATCACTCACGCGGGCAGCCTGCTGCATGTTGTGGGTGACGATGACGATCGTGAAATCCTGCTTGAGCGTGGAGATCAGATCTTCGATGGCCAGCGTCGAGATGGGGTCGAGCGCCGAACATGGCTCATCCATCAGCAGCACGTCGGGCTGCACCGCGATGGCACGCGCGATGCACAAACGCTGCTGCTGACCACCGGACAGACCGCCGCCGGGCTTGTCCAGCCGATCCTTGACCTCGTTCCACAGGTTTGCCCCACGCAGCGAGCGCTCGGCGACCTCGTCGAGGGTCTTCTTGTTGCGCACGCCCTGCAGCTTCAGCCCCGCCACCACGTTGTCACGAATCGACATGGTGGGGAACGGATTCGGACGCTGGAACACCATGCCGATGGTCTTGCGTACCCCCACCGGGTCAACGCCGGCGCCGTAGATGTCCTCGCCGTCGAGCAGCACCGAACCCTCGACGCGGGCACCGGGGATCACCTCGTGCATACGGTTCAGCGTCCGCAGCACCGTCGACTTACCGCAACCCGACGG
>NZ_JADDIL010000282.1:0-795 GCF_020826795.1 Microtetraspora sp. AC03309
CATAGTCCGTGCCCGCTCCGGCCATGATCGCGCTGAGGAACACCACGGACTGATTGGAGACACCCGCGCCGGTCAGCTGGGAGAAGCCCGCCACCAATGCCTGTGCGATGAGCAGGGACGAGCCGATCGTCACCAGCGGCAGCAGCATCGTGACCGCACTGCGGTAGACCAGCAACAACACGGCCAGGACCAGGACTGCGATCGCGATCTCGATAGGCAAGCGATCGTTCTCCCCGGCGACGGTGAGATCGGCTGCCGTCGCCGCGGGGCCAGTCAGGTGCACCGCCAGCGGGCTGCCGGCCGTGCTGAGTCTGACGATTTCCGAGACCCGGTTGTACGAGTCGATGGCCCGCGGTGTGCCCAGCTCACCCACCAGGCCCACCGGAAGGACCCAGGTGGTCTTGTCCTTGCTCGTCAGGAACTGCCGGAGCTGTGGCGTGCTGATGAAGTCCTGCACGCTCTCGACATCCGTCACGTCGTCGCGCAGTGCGTCCACGAGCTTGCGGTAGGTCGTCTCGTCGGACTTGCCCAACCCGTTCTCGTTGATCAGCGCCACCAACAGCAGGTCGTTGTTGCCCGATTCGTGGAACGCCTCGGTCATCTTCTGGGCGGTGACGCTCGAGGGCGCATCGTTGGGCAGGATCGAGAGGGGATGCTTCTCGGCCATCTCGCCGAGTGATGGGAATGTCAGCGGCAGCGCGATCAGCAGTGCAGCCCAGACACCGATCACGGCCCAGGGCCATCGCACCACGAAATCCGCTAGCCGTCGCATGCTGCCCTCACCTCCGCCCGGAG
>NZ_JADDIL010000283.1:0-792 GCF_020826795.1 Microtetraspora sp. AC03309
GTCGAAGATCGAGAACGCCCAGACCTCGTGCAGCCTGTCCACCCTGGCGTTGTTGGCCAAAGGGCTCGACGTCCCGGTGACGAGTCTGTTCCGCGGGGCCGACGTCGAGCGCCCCGCGGCATTCGTGAAAGCCGGCACCGGTCCAGAGATAGTGCGCAACGGCACCAAACAGGGTCACGAGTACCAGCTGCTGAGCTCGCTGCGCGGCGAACACAAGCGACTGGAATGTCTGCACGTAACACTGACCGAAAAAAGCCAGACCTATCCTTTGTTCCAGCATCCCGGCACCGAGTTCCTCTACATGCTCGAAGGGGTCATGGACTACAGCCACAGCCGCTCGGTGTACCGGCTGCAGCCGGGCGACTCGCTGCAGATCGACGGGGAAGGCGCGCACGGACCGGTTGACCTGATCGAACTGCCGATCCGGTTCCTGTCGGTCATCGCCTTCCCTGACTCGCAGGTGTAGCGCCTTTCCGGACACCTTCCGCTCATACTGCGTAAACCTCGGGTCGTTACTTCTGAACGCCGAGGGGCGGCAAAGGAGGCACATGAGCACCGCAAGGACCGGTACGGCCACCATCAACCTGCGCGAGGCAGTCGCGATGGATACGGCCGAGGCGATCGAACTGTGGCTGGAGATGGAGTCCGAACCGACCGAGCGTGAGCGTCAGATCGCTGCCTTGCCCGCCGGCGGCAGAGGCCGACTCGGCGAGCTGCTCGACACCAAGACCGGTCCCGAGCTGATGACGACCATCGACGCTCACCTGGCCGCCAAGGTGCTGAAGGCGACAC
>NZ_JADDIL010000284.1:0-792 GCF_020826795.1 Microtetraspora sp. AC03309
TCATGACATCCCCGGAAGGAACTGGATGAACAGGTCGATGAACTTGATCCCGATGAACGGCGCCACGATGCCGCCCAGGCCGTACACGTAGAGGTTGCGAGACAGCAGCTTGGAGGCGCTGGAGGGCCGGTAGCGCACCCCGCGCAGAGCCAGCGGGATCAGCGCGACGATCACGAGCGCGTTGAAGACGACCGCCGACAACACCGCCGACTGCGGGCTGGCCAGGCGCATGATGTTGAGCACGTCCAGCCCGGGATAGACCGCCGCGAAGATCGCGGGAATGATCGCGAAGTACTTGGCGATGTCGTTGGCGATCGAGAACGTGGTCAGCGCGCCACGAGTGATCAGGAGCTGCTTGCCGATCTCGACGATCTCGATGAGCTTGGTGGGGTTGGAGTCGAGATCGACCATGTTGCCCGCCTCTTTGGCGGCGGACGTGCCGGTGTTCATGGCCACGCCGACGTCGGCCTGCGCGAGCGCGGGCGCGTCGTTGGTGCCGTCACCGGTCATGGCGACCAGGCGGCCGCCCTCCTGCTCCTTCTTGATCAGGGCGAGCTTGTCCTCGGGGGTGGCCTCGGCGAGGAAGTCGTCCACCCCGGCCTCATCCGCGATCGCCTTGGCGGTCAGCGGGTTGTCACCGGTGATCATGATGGTGCGGATGCCCATCCGGCGCATCTCGTCGAACCGTTCCCGCATCCCGGCCTTGACCACGTCCTTGAGGTGGATGACGCCCAGGACCCGGGCCTTTCCGTCGGCGATCTCCCCGACCACCAGTGGGGTGCCGCCGGACGC
>NZ_JADDIL010000285.1:0-784 GCF_020826795.1 Microtetraspora sp. AC03309
ACACCGAGCTGCACCGCGTTCGCGACGACGCCCGAGTCGTCATCCACAACCATCCCTACTACGTCAGCCTGATCGCGGCGCTCGGCAAGCTGCCCGAGCTGGTGCACCAGACCGGGTCGCTGTTCCTCGACGACATGTGCTTCGTCGAAACTTATGACGGGGAAGTCGATTCGGCACCGCGGGCGCGTGAGCTCGCCGCGCGGATCGGCACGGCCAATCTCACCATCCTGGCCAACCACGGGGTCATCACCACGGGAGGCACCGTGGCCGAGGCCGTGTATCGGGCGGCGTCGATCGACCGGGTCTGCAAACTGGCCTACCAGGTCATGCTGACCGGCCGCGCGCCCACTGCGATGAACCGCTCCGACATGTACGGCATGAGGGCTTCGCTCATCGAGCGCGCCGCCGACGTGTACTGGGCCGGCGCGGCCCGCATGACCATCAAGGCAGACCCAGAAGTTCTGACCTAGAAGGAGTTTCGGCCATGAAATCCATCGATGAACTCGCGGGCAATCTCGACTTCACCACCGCTCAGAAGGGTGCCGAACGTACTGTCACGTTCTTGCCGGAACCACAGCGGGCCGAACGCCTCTACACCGTCATCTCGGTCGACGATCACATCGTCGAGCCACCGGACACGTTCGCCGGCCGGGTGCCCCACAAGTTCGCCGACCGCGCCCCGAAGGTGGTCGACACCGAGGACGGCGGGCAGACCTGGATGTATGACGGGCAGTCGCTGCCCAACGTCGGTTTCAACGCCGTGGTCGGTCGCCCGGTCTCCGAG
>NZ_JADDIL010000286.1:0-782 GCF_020826795.1 Microtetraspora sp. AC03309
GCTGTGGCTCTGTCCGGATCGAGTTGGCTCATGGGCCTTTTCGCCTTGAACTGCTTTGCGTTGATATCGGTCTATCTGATGTTCTTCGACGGGCCTAAAGCGCTGATGCTGCACACCATCTTGATCCTCGCAACGACGGTAGCGTTTATCGCGCTGGCAAGCGCGGACCACGCACTCGGCGGAGCTGTCGCCGGCAGGATCCTCGGGGCCGTGGTCCCGGTGATTGCTACGCCGCTGGGGATACAGTTCGGTATCCGCACGCTACGCAATGACGCCAACGAGTCCGCGATCGATCCGTTGACTGGTTTGTTGAATCGTCGCGGCCTTCACTTGCACTTCGGTGATCTGCTTGCCTCCGGTGCAGCGGCGAGCGGGGACGCGTTGGTGGTGATTGTTGTCGACCTTGACCGGTTCAAGGATGTCAACGACACCTACGGCCACACTGTCGGTGACCGGGTGTTGGTGCGATGCGCCCGGTTGATCACGGCGGCCGCCGGAGGTCGGGCCTTGATCGCTCGCGTGGGCGGCGAGGAGTTCGCCGTCGTCGATATCGCCGTTCCTAGCCGTGGCGCTGAGACCGCCGAGGCGATCAGGCGTGCGATCGCAACGGGCGGCCCTCCGGACGTCACTGCCAGCGTGGGGGTCACTAGCGCCGATCACACCCAGTTCATCGTTGCCAACGAGCGCCCGCAGCTGGTGCTCGACACGCTGATTGCACGCGCTGACCACGCGATGTTCCACGCGAAACGCAACGGGGGCAACGCAACCCATCAGGTTGAGTG
>NZ_JADDIL010000287.1:0-779 GCF_020826795.1 Microtetraspora sp. AC03309
GTTCTTCGAACATCTCGGTGGCGATGTCGGTGCGCATCTGCGCTCGCACCGACTCATCAATCGCGGCGTTCCAGTGCGCACCGATGGACAAGTTATGGTCCCGGTAGGCCAGCGCCAGGCGCTGCTGCAACTCGGTTTCCCCGGCATTGACCCGAAACGGCCGCCCCAGCGAAGTCGCGGTCAGCGCCGAGTTCTTGCGCGCCCCTTGAGCAATGAGCTGCTTGGTCAACGCTGAGGCGTTCGGGTGCACGCCCAGCCCGAACAGCGCCTTCATCTGATCCTCGGTGACCTCCGAGCCCTCGGCCACCGACCACAGCCGGTCCCCGGCGTCGGTGCGCGTCCAGTTCTCCGAACCCGCCGACAATCCGGCCAGCCCGCGCCCACCCCAGCGGCCCGGGGTCTCACCCTTCGAGGAGTAGTAGTCGCCCAACGATTCCGGGCCATGAGTGCGGTCATGGGCAGCCACCTGCCGCACCAGGTACAAGTACCCGGAGCCAGCCGTGAGCTTGTGGATGCCCGCGTTCACCTGCCCAGCGCACCGAGTTCTCACGACGAAACCAAGGCCGCTTTCCGCCAGCCCCCGAACGGACCGTTACCCAACCGTGACCTAAGTGCAAGAGGTGTGTGGGACCAAACCAGGCTGGAAAGCAACGATGCAGGTCAAAGTAGGTGAGACGGTAGGGTGAACGGGGATTGACGCTGACAGCAGAAGTGCTGGAACAGCGAGCGAATCAAAAACAGGGGCGCAGTAGGCATGAAGGTGGGGCGGCGTGACCAAC
>NZ_JADDIL010000288.1:0-777 GCF_020826795.1 Microtetraspora sp. AC03309
GACTTGGGCAGTGCGGCCAGCGTCTCGGCAGCCGAATGGATCGGTCGGGCACCTCACGAGGATCTCGACCCGGCTGCTCGGCCGGTACTTCCTCACAAAGATGACTTCTACGTACCACCCGCGGGCTTTCAGCACGCCGAACCGGGGACCGTCCTACGCAGCCGTGACGTCGAGCTCGCCTTCTTGGGGCTGATCCCCCAGCGCCTGCAGGCCACGCAGCTCCTGTACCGCTCCACCGACCGCAACGGCATCCCCGAAGCCGCCACCACCACGGTGATCGTCCCGGCTGACGCGGCAGCAGACTGTCCGATCGTGTCGTACCAGTGCGCGATCGACGCCATCTCGGCACGGTGCTTCCCGTCCTACGCCCTGCGCCACCACGCCAAGGCCACCGGTTCCCTGGCCCAGCTGGAGTTCCTGCTGATCTCGGCCGCCCTGGCCGAGGGCTGGGCGGTCTCGGTTCCCGACCACGAAGGCATCAACGGCACGTGGGGCGCGCCGTATGAGCCCGGGTACCGCGTGCTCGACGGCCTGCGCGCGGCGATCAACGCCGAACACCTGTCGCTGTCGCCGGATGCGCGCATCGGCCTGTGGGGATACTCCGGCGGTGGCCTGGCCAGCGCCTGGGCGGCAGAGATGGCCGGAAGCTACGCCCCCGAACTCAACATCGTCGGCGCCGTCCTCGGCTCCCCCGTCGGCAATCTCGGAAACACCTTCCGCCGGCTCAACGGCACGGTCTTCTCGGGACTGCCGGCCCTGGTGGTGGCCGCCCTTGCC
>NZ_JADDIL010000289.1:0-774 GCF_020826795.1 Microtetraspora sp. AC03309
AGCGCCTCTGAACTGGGAGGATCGGGCTTGTCGAGAGTCCTGTCCGCGCCAATTCAGAAGGCACTTTTCACGTGCAGACTATCGCTTCCCAACGCAAGATCATGGTCTCCGCCGATGGAACGGGACTCGTCTCCCAAGCCGGTGGGCTTCTCCTGCTAGAGACACTGCGGATCACCGGCCTGAACAAGGCCCTATCAGCCCAGTTGGAGCGATGGCGGCCACCACGAGCCGTCCACGATCCCGGCAAGGTCATCACCGACCTGGCCATCAGCCTGGCTCTCGGCGGGGACTGCCTGGCCGACATCGCGATACTGCGCTCTCAGCCGGAACTGTTCGGCCATGTAGCCTCCGACCCGACCGTCTCCCGCCTGATCGACCGGCTCGCTGCCGACCCCGCCCGGGCGCTGAAAGCCATCCGCGCCGCACGTGCCGTCGCCCGCCGGCAAGCCTGGACCCTCGCCGGACAGCACGCGCCCGGCACAGACGGCGAGCTGATCCCCATCGACATCGACGCCACCATCGTCATCGCCCACTCCGACAAGGACCAGGCCACGCCGACCTGGAAGAAGACCTTCGGCTTCCACCCGATGACCGTCTTCGCCGACCACGGCGCCGACGGGGCCGGTGAGCCCCTCGCCATCGTGCTGCGGCCAGGCAACGCCGGTTCCAACACAGCACTCGATCACATCGACGCCACCCGGCTGGCACTCGCACAGCTCCCCAAACAGCGCCGCCGCCAAGTGCTGATCCGCACCGACTCCGGCGGCGGCACCC
>NZ_JADDIL010000290.1:0-771 GCF_020826795.1 Microtetraspora sp. AC03309
CGTCAGCGGCATCACCCAGGGCAACACGCTCGCCGGCACCCAGGACACGCTGATGAAGCGCGGCTTCGGCGCCAACCGCGACGGCTCGATCATGCACAACGGCATGCCGCTGGTGCAGGGCCGCGGCCTGAACGCCGCCGCCGACAGCGTCGAAGTCCTGAAGGGTCCGGCGTCGCTGCTGTACGGCATCATGGATCCGGGCGGCGTCATCAACATCGTCAGCAAGCGGCCGCAGCTCACGCCGTACCACGCCATCACGCTGACGGGTTCGACCTATGCCCAGGGCCGCGACGGCGTCGGCGCCACGCTCGACAGCACCGGGCCGATCGGCGATTCGCGGCTGGCCTACCGCCTGGTGGTCGACACCATGAACGAAGACTACTGGCGCGATTTCGGCCGCCGCCGCGACACGCTGGTGGCGCCGTCGCTGGCCTGGTATGGGCAGGACACGCAGATCGTGGCCTCCTATGAGCACCGCGACTACCTGTATCCGTTCGACCGCGGCACCGCGCTCGATCCCACCACCGGCAAGCCGCTCGACATCCCCTCGCGCCGCCGCCTGGACGAACCCTACAACAACATGTGGGGCAGCACCGAACTGGCCCAGGTCACCGTGGACCAGCGCGTCACCGACAACTGGAAGGCGCACCTGGGCTACAGCTGGAACCAGGAACGCTACGACGCCAACCAGGTGCGCGTGACCGCCATCGATCCGGTGGCCGGCACCGTCAAGCGCAGCAACGACGGCACTCGCGGCGCGCTCTCCACCGA
>NZ_JADDIL010000291.1:0-768 GCF_020826795.1 Microtetraspora sp. AC03309
GCTTAGCATGGCGTTAGAGTCGTGGTCAAGGTCACCTGGCCGGGCGAAAGTTACGATCAGCCAGACGTTGTCGAGAACATGTCGTGAGGAGGATCGATGGCATCGGCGCGAAGGATCGGGGCGCCGGACGCGAAGAACCGGATCGTGCTGCTCGACGCCGCCGAGGCGCTGATGATCGAGGAGGGCTACGTCGCGGTCACGTCGCGCCGGGTGGCCGAGCGGGCCGGCCTCAAGCCCCAGCTGGTGCACTATTACTTCCGCACCATGGACGACCTGTTCCTGGCGGTGTTCGTGCGGCGTGCCGAAGAGGGGTTGGTGGCGCAGGCCGAAGCCCTGAACTCGCCGCAGCCGCTGTGGGCGCTGTGGCGGTTCGGTACCGATCCGAGCGCGACGCGTTTGACCATGGAGATGACGGGGCTTGCGAACCATCGGCCGGCGCTGCGGGCTGAGATCGGCAGGTATGCCGAGATGTTCCGCGAGGCCGAAACGAAGGCGATCGACGCGGCGCTGCGGCGCTACGGCGTCGACGCGTCCGACGTGCCGCCGATCGTGTGGACGTTCATCGCCGCCAGCGTGTCGCGGGTGATGGTGATGGAGCAGGCGCTCGGAATGACGGCAGGTCACGCCGAGGTGCTGAAGTTCTGCGAAGACTGGTTGCGGCGCCTGGAGGGCGAGCCGCAGCCGCTCGAGTTGCCGGCGTGAGGCCTGCCGGCGCCCCGGCAAGCGCGAATGTCCCCCGAACCGGTGGTCGCGGGGGACATTCACCTC
>NZ_JADDIL010000292.1:0-761 GCF_020826795.1 Microtetraspora sp. AC03309
CGTGGCGTCGGGGTCGAGGAGGCCGACGAGGGCGTCGATGTCCTTGGCCTCCCATGCCCGCTTGAAGTCCCTGACGAGACCGGCCCGCTGGGCGGCCGGAGCCACGGGAGCCCGCGCCGCGCGGACGCGACGGCGGGCCGAGGAAGCCAACTGCCGGCATGCCGCCGGGGTACGGCCGACGATCTCGGCCACCTCGGCGAAGGGATAACGGAACACATCGTGCAGCACGAACGCGACACGCTCGGCCGGGGTCATCGACTCGAGCACGACCAGAAACGCCATGTTGATCGACTCGTCAAGCGTGACCCGGTCGACCGGGTCGACCGTGCCGCCGCCCCGCCCGTTGACCCACTCCGTACTGACCCACTCCGTACGCTCGGGCAGCGGCTCCGGGATCCACTCGCCCACATACCTCTCGCGCGGGACCCGTGCCGAGCCGAGCAGATCCAGGCAGATGCGACTGGCCACCTTCGTCAACCAGGCACCGGGAGATTCGATGGCCTCCTGCTCCAGCCGGGACATGGCGTACCAGCGGGCGTACGTCTCCTGGACGACATCCTCGGCATCGGCCAGGGAGCCCAGCAGCCGGTACGCCAGATTGATCAGCTGACGCCGCTCGCTCATGATCACGCTCAGGCCCGGATCGAGCCGGCCGTCTCCCGGCTCGGATGGGGTGGTCATCGAATCCCCGACTTTCCTTCTGGCGCATCCGCTCTCACCAGATCGACGAGACAACGCATCGAAGTGTGAGGCCGGCGCGT
>NZ_JADDIL010000293.1:0-754 GCF_020826795.1 Microtetraspora sp. AC03309
TGCTCGAGCTGACCCGGACGAGAGGAACTCCCGTGAGCACACCCCGCACCCCGATCGACCCGGACGCGCCCGTGCTGGTGACGGGCGCCAGCGGGTACATCGGCAGCTGGATCGTCCGGTTACTACTGGAAGCCGGTCGGACCGTCCACGGCACGGTGCGAAACCCCGACAAGACCACCGGATTGGAGCATCTGCGCAAGCTCTCGTCCGACCACCCCGGCCGGCTGAAACTGTTCAAAGCGGATCTGCTCGAGCCCGGCAGCTTCGACGACGCGATGGCCGGGTGCGAGCTCGTCATGCACACCGCCTCGCCGTTCCTGCTCTCCGGTTTCAAGGACGCTCAGGAAGCGCTGATCCGCCCGGCACTTGAGGGCACCCGTAATGTGCTGGACTCGGTCAACCGCACCGACAGCGTCAAACGTGTGGTGCTGACCAGTAGCGTGGTCGCGATCTACGGGGATGCCCGCGAGATACTCGATGTGCCGGGCGGGGTCTTCACCGACGAGCACTGGAACACCACCAGCAGTGTCGATCACCAGCCATACCCCTTTTCCAAGACGGTGGCTGAGCGCGAGGCGTGGAAGTATCAACAGGCACAGGACCGTTGGGACATGGTCACGATCCACCCGGGCCTGGTGCTCGGCCCTTCGCTGACCACCGCCAGCGACTCAGCCAGCCTGAGCACCATGAAGCAGTTCACCGACGGCAGTCTGCTGGCCGGAGCGCCCGCTTTGACGATGGGCGTAGTGGACGT
>NZ_JADDIL010000294.1:0-739 GCF_020826795.1 Microtetraspora sp. AC03309
GTTCGTGGTGACTACCTGAATGTGTTCGTCACCTTCGACCTGACGTTGCGCCGGTTCGGTGAGTCGATCTTCACCACGGGCGGGTTCGACCCGAACATGAAGCACCTCAGTGAGGTCATCAATCCGCCGGACTGGCTGACCGGGTCGATGGCGAACCTGTCCGGCCAGGCCGCCGACCCGTTCCAGATTCCTGCCGGAACCGCCACCCAGCATGAGGAGAAGCCGTAATGATCGACCGGCTTACCCGTATGCAGTTGATGATCTTCGGGATCGTCACCGTTCTGACCGTCGGTGCGATTTCGCTGTTCTATCTACATCTGCCTGCTGCCGTGGGCATCGGCACGTACCACGTCAACGCCAACTTCGTGACCGGCGGCGGGATCTACCAGAACGCCAACGTCACCTACCGCGGTGTGACGGTCGGCCGGGTGGATTCGGTAGGTCTGGCGCCCGACGGGGTGGTCGCCAGAATGCAGCTGAACAGCAGCACGGCGATTCCGCAGAACGTCACCGCGACGGTCAAGAGTGTCTCGGCCGTCGGTGAGCAGTACATCGACCTGATTCCGCCGGAGTCCCCTTCTACCGACAAGTTGCGCAACGGCGCGACCATCGATCAGCAGAACACCCGCGTCGGCCAGGACATCGCCGGCATGCTGCACGAGGCCGACACCCTGGTCAGCAGCATCGGGAACAGCCGGCTGCAGGATCTGCTCCGTGAGACGTTCAAGGCGTTCAACGG
>NZ_JADDIL010000295.1:0-734 GCF_020826795.1 Microtetraspora sp. AC03309
GGTTCGCCACGGCGCACCCGGCTGGAAGCCGACGATCGGCGCGATCAGATCGTGGCTGCGGCCCGGGATCTATTCGCGCAGAGGCCTTACGAACAGGTATCCACCGGCGAAATCGCCGCAGCGGCGGGTACCACTCGTACGAATGTGTTGTACTACTTCAAATCAAAGCGCGGCCTGTTTTCTGAGATCGTCGAACGCTTCTCCCGGATACCGGAGGACTTCGTGGTGCCGGACGGGCATGACGATGTCGCTGGGCGGGTGCGCGCGATTTTCGAGAAATGGCTCGACGGGATCGAGAGAAACCGTGGCACCTACATCACCATGGTGCGTGCGTCGTCGAGTTCAGACCCCAAAGTCAGTGGGGCTCTCCGCGATAGCATGCGCACCTGGGAGCAGAATCTGCTGCGCATCGTTGGGCTCGATATCGACGAGCCTTCCAACCATGCGATGGTCCGTAGTTTCCAGGCGCTGGTGGCCGACGCAACGATGGCGTGGTTGGAGTCCAAAGAACTCGACAAGTCACAAGTGCTGGAATTGTTGACCAACTGCCTTATCGCAGTGGGGCACAGCGCCTCTGCTGACTGAGGATACGTGCGGCGTGGTCACAAGACGGCGTCATCCATGTCGATACCCAGCGAGCGCATCTTGCGGTAGAGCGTCGAGCGCGCAATGCCGAGCTTGGCGGCGGCTTGGTGTTTGTTGCCGCCGGCGGTCTTGATGGCGTCGACGATGGC
>NZ_JADDIL010000296.1:0-734 GCF_020826795.1 Microtetraspora sp. AC03309
GATCGAGGCTCGCGCGCCGGCACGCAGCCCACTGATGACGTCCGAGGAGGAGTCGCCCAGCACGATCATCGAACGCACCGAATCGGTTTCGGTCTGCATCAGCGCGGTCAGCGGCATGTCCGGGTACGGCCGGCCACGGACGCCCGGGGACGGACACAGCACCACGTCGGCCAAGTTGTGCCAGCCCAGGGCATTGATGATGGCCGACTGGGTCTCATGGGCGAACCCGGTGGTCAGCGCGGTCTTGATACCGCTGGACCGCAAAGATGTAATGACATCTTCAGCGCCGGGGATCGGGCTGCAGTTACCCTCGGAGACCAGCTGGGCGTAGCAGCGTTCGAACTCCTTGTTGGCGGCCTGCGCCTGTTCCTCGTTGCCCTTGGCCAGGTGCCGGAAGACCACGATCTTGGACTGGCCCATGGTGTCGGAGACGTAGCGCAGCATCTCCTCACGGTCGGCGTCGGTCTTCGACAGACCCGCATGACTGTCGGCGGCCAGGAACGACTGCTGAACCAGCCCGCTGTCCTCGACGGTGGTGCCGGCCATGTCGAAGACGACGAGGCTGATCGGATCAGTTGCTTTGGTACCCATTGGTTTATCCCTTCGGTTTGGATCGTTCAGACGGTGGCGGCGAGTCGGTCCAGCGCGTTGCCGACGCCGGCGTGGGCGAGGCCCATGCTGGTGGTCATGCCGATACCGGTGGTGACGGTGACGACGTGGGTGCCCTCGATGGG
>NZ_JADDIL010000297.1:0-733 GCF_020826795.1 Microtetraspora sp. AC03309
CACCAGGCCTGGCTGCAATCTCATGCCTTCCCCGGGCCGGCCGACGTTGGGCACGTGGGGTGGCTCGTGCATGGTGCGTCCGATGCCGTGTCCGCCGTGGTTGGCCAACAGCCCGTAGCCGGCCTCGCGGGCCACCGTGGCGATGGCGTGTCCGATGTCACCGAGCGTGTTGCCGGGCCGGACGGCGGAGATTCCGGCGGCCAGAGCCGCGTCCGTCGCCTCGATCAACGCGGTGTCGGCCGCGCTTGCGGTGCCCACGACGAAGCTGCGGGCGGCATCGCCGCACCAGCCGTTCAGAATTGCCCCGAAGTCCACCGATACCAGGTCGCCGTCGGCCAGAACGGTGTCATCGGGGATGCCGTGCACCACCGCGTCGTTGACACTCACGCACAGCACCGCCGGAAACGGGTTCGATGCCCAGCTCGGGTGGTAGTGCAGGAATGGAGAGGTGGCGCTGCGGGAAGCCAAGATTTCGGCTGCGATCCGGTTCAAGTCGGCGGTGGACCGGCCCGGAGCCGCCTGGTCGGCAAGCGCGCGCAGTGTGTCGCCCACCACAGCTCCGGCTGCGGCCATCGCCTCTACCTGGTCTTCGGTTTTCAAATCGACCACGTGAGGGAACCTACCGGCAAACAATTCGAAACAGGCATGGACATTTACTCGATACCTGCGGTACCGTTTGTACAACAGGTGGGTAGATGTAAACCTCAGACGAGTATAGAGAGGTCTGCAACAT
>NZ_JADDIL010000298.1:0-732 GCF_020826795.1 Microtetraspora sp. AC03309
GCGCTGTACCGCATGATCGACGACCGCGACGATGTGCGGTCGCTGAGCTTCCTCAATCGGGAGCAGGCCTACAACGACGCGATCAAGAAGTTCCCGCAGTACAAGGACGTCGCGGGCAAGGACGCCTTCCCGGCGTCGTTCATCGTCAAGCTCAACGACCCCGAACAGCACGAGGCGTTCGACAAGGCCATGCAGGGCCAGCCCGGTGTGCTCAACGTCCTCAATCAGAAGGACTTGATCGACCGGCTGTTCGCCGTGCTCGACGGGCTCAGCAGTGTCGCGTTCGCGGTGGCGCTGGTGCAGGCGATCGGTGCGGTGCTGCTGATCGCCAACATGGTCCAGGTGGCCGCCTACACGCGGCGCACCGAGATCGGGATCATGCGGCTGGTCGGTGCGACGCGCTGGTACACCCAGCTGCCGTTCCTCGTGGAGGCGATGATCGCGGCCCTGATCGGTGTGGTGATCGCGATCGTCGGGCTGATCGTGGTGCGCGCGGTGTTCCTGGAGAAAGCCCTCGACCAGTTTTATCAGTCGAATTTGATTGCCAGGGTCGACTACGCTGACGTGCTCTACTTCAGCGCACCGTGGATGCTGTTCCTCGGCCTGGCGATGTCCGGCATAACCGCGTATGTGACGCTGCGGCTCTACATACGAAGGTAGTCGTGAACTAGTGGCGACCAAGAAGTCCAGCCCCGCCGGCAACAAGCAGATTGTGGCCAGCAATCGCAAGGC
>NZ_JADDIL010000299.1:0-728 GCF_020826795.1 Microtetraspora sp. AC03309
ACAAGGCCGAACTGATTGAGAAACCGCAACGTGCGACGTACCAACTGAACAACGCTGGTCGGGACTTCCTGACGCAACACCCGATCGACATATCTGAGAAGACGCTCAAGACGCTGCCCGCCTATCAAACCTATTTGTCATCGGTCAGGGCTGGGCAAGCCGAGTCGAAGAGCACCGTGGTCGGGCCGACGACGGACGACGCAGCTGACCCACTGGAAATGATCGAGAACGGTGTCGCAGCGGTACACGCCGAAGTGGCGGCCGAGTTGCTCAAGCGGCTCCGCGGACAAGACCCGAGCTTCCTCGAGCAGTCAGTCCTCGACGTGCTTGTCGCCATGGGGTATGGAGGCACCGAACAGCGGGCCGCCGTCTTAGGGGGTTCGGGAGATAGCGGCGTCGACGGAGTAATCGACCAAGACCCGCTGGGGCTGGAACGCGTATACATTCAGGCCAAACGGTATCGCGAGGAGAACAGTGTGCAACGCCCCGATATCCAGGGATTCGTCGGTGCGCTGCATGGGATGGGAGCGAATCGCGGCATCTTCATCACGACAAGTCGCTTCTCCTCGGGAGCGCGCGAATACGCAAAGGGTATCGGCACGAGAGTGGTGCTTATCGACGGACAGCGGCTCAGCGAACTGATGATCAAGTACGGCGTCGGCGTTCAGAAGCGCCAGGTGTTCACGGTCGTGGAGGTCGACGAGGACTACTTCGAGTGATGTGAGTAC
>NZ_JADDIL010000300.1:0-727 GCF_020826795.1 Microtetraspora sp. AC03309
CCGGCCTCGACCCAGACCCCGACCCAGACCCCGGTCCTGGTCCCGGTCCCGGTCCCGGTCCTGGTCCCGCCCCGGGTTCCGGTTCCGATGCTGGTCCCGGCTCTGGGGTCGAGTCCAACGCTGTCTCCGCCTCTGGGACCGGTAACAGCAACCCGCAGATGGACCTGGCAGGCGCGGGCACCGTGACGGGAAGCACGAAGAACGAGAACGGCACCGCAGCCGCCCGTACGGTCGGGGCGGTGGGGGTGGTCGGGTTCGCGGCCGGTGAGCTACGGGTCCAGCTGTCGACCCTGATGCACCTGGACGACCTGCCCGCCGAACTCGCCGGATGGGGACCCATCCACGCCCAGTTGGCACGCCGGCTCGCCAAGCGTCAGATCGGTGGGGAGTGGCGGTTCGCCATCTGTGACGAACAGGGACAACTCCTGCATGCCGGGATCACCCGACGTCGACCCGCGGGATGGCCCCGCCACCCCGCACCCGATCCTGCGCACGACCCTGCGCTTGAGCCTGCGCTTGGCCTTGTGCAGGGCCTCGGTTTCACACCCGGCCTACCTTCCGAACCTCTCGCGGGTGACAACCGGGACGGG
Source organism: Microtetraspora sp. AC03309 (assembly GCF_020826795.1). Classification (NCBI taxonomy): domain Bacteria; kingdom Bacillati; phylum Actinomycetota; class Actinomycetes; order Streptosporangiales; family Streptosporangiaceae; genus Microtetraspora; species Microtetraspora sp. AC03309. Next base: position 591 of record NZ_JADDIL010000300.1, read on the forward strand.
AGCGATCCGGCGGGCGCGGCCAGGGTAGGGGTGACGGCTGCCCGCACACCGGCTGCCGGGCAGGAAGACGGCGACCGGCCGGGCGGGGCCCTCCACGCGAGGCCGGCGTCGGTTCGCCGTCGCGGGATCGTCGAACT
>NZ_JADDIL010000301.1:0-726 GCF_020826795.1 Microtetraspora sp. AC03309
GCGCTGAACAGCTCTGCGTTCCAGCACATGCGGGCCGCGATGGAGGCTCTGATCAGCGAAGGTATCTACCCACAGGGTGACGCCACGACGTTGGCCTTGGAACTGTGGACCGCGGCGCACGGAGTAGCGGCGCTGCTGATCTCCAAACCCTATCTGCCTTGGGGAGATGTCGAGGAGTTCACCGACCGGGTGCTGCGGGCGGTGTGTACTGGTCAGATCGCGTCGGGGATCATCGGAACCGACCTGGAGCCCATGGAGACCATCGCCCGGTTGAAGGGCCTGGACAGCGAACCGACCGAAGAAGGGCAGAAGCCGTGACCGACAGAACCGTGGACAATCCGTTCTTCGCGCGGGTGTGGAAGACGCTGTCGAGTTCGGAGCCGCAGGCGCTGCGCCGGTTGCGCGGTGAGAATCTCACCGGACTCAGCGGCCGCGTCCTGGAGATCGGCGCGGGTACCGGCACCAACTTTGCCTTCTATCCACCGACGGTGACCGAGGTGGTCGCCATCGAACCCGAACGTCACCTTGCCGAGGTGGCCCGTGACGCGGCGGGGCTGGCTCCGGTACCGGTGACGGTCAGCAGCGACACTGCCGAGAAGTTCAGCAGCGTAGAGCCTTTCGATGCGGTGGTGTGCTCGTTGGTGCTGTGCTCGATCGATCAGCCGGAGACGGTTCTGCGTCAGTTGTTTTCGATTGTCCGCCCCGGCGGCGAGCTGCGGTACCTGG
>NZ_JADDIL010000302.1:0-726 GCF_020826795.1 Microtetraspora sp. AC03309
GTACAGCACGGCCTTGTTGGCGGGGCCTTCCATGGCGAGGAACCAAGCCATCAGTGTCTCCTTGGGATCGGGGGGTGGTGATCGCAAACAGTGTCACCTATCGACGCGCCGCCGTCAGCCCACTCGTTCAGACGGTCGGATTCGCTACCCTCGGGGGTGTGCATCCACGGCTGATCGCCATCGTCGCCTTCGTCGGTCTTCTCGCGGTTGGTTGCGGTTGGAGTCCGCCCTCAGCGCCACCGCCGAAGCCGGACACCTGCGCACCGTCGGACGGCCCGAGCGCCGACACCGTCGCCGACCAGATCGCCAAACTGCCCGCTCCCGCAGCAGGTCGGCAGTGGACCCAGGTCAATTCCGGGCACACCGCCAACTGCCGGCTGTACTGGGTTCAGGTCGGCCAGACCAACCCCGAGCCCAATAGTGTGGGGCAGCTGTTGTTCTTCGACCGGCAGACTCCGCTCGGTCCCGCCACCCCTGAGCCGCGGCCCTACATCAACGTCGTCACCAACGCCGACGACACCGTGGTGGTGAGCTATCAGTGGCAGCAGGGTCAGGATTCGCCCAAATCTCCCACCGGTATCGCCACCGTACGGTTCCGGATCGGGGACGACGGCAAACTGGCTGCCATCGACCCGATTCCGAAGCCCTGAGCCGCTTCAGCCGTTGACCAGCTCGGCGGGGTCGAGCATCGCCGCGTAGCGCAATTGCTCCGGGATGCCGAACCCG
>NZ_JADDIL010000303.1:0-724 GCF_020826795.1 Microtetraspora sp. AC03309
TCCCGGCATCGACGTCGACCAGACCCGCGGCTTTGAGGGTCAGCATCGGTTAGACCACCGGCTCCTTGATCAGGTTTATGTAGGCGGCGCCGCTGTCGAGGACGCGAGGCTGCTTCCACACCTCGACCGGGAAGCTGACCTGGACAATCGACTGCCCCAGGTGCACAAGGGCTTTGGCGTCATCGGGCATGCTGGCCAGCGGGAAGCGCGCGTCGACGTAGACCATGATGTCCTCGAGCCGGGCCATGCCGGCATCGTAGAGCTCCTGCATCTCGTCCATCGTCGAGTTGAGACGCTTCTGATAGCGCTCCTCTTCGGTGGGCAGGCACCAATCGCTGAACCGCTCCAGGTCGGCGAATTCCTCGGGCAGCTTAGACATTCACTTCATCCTTCTTGTCAGCACCGGCGTGCTTGCCGTTGGTCGAACCGTTGCCGTTGGCTTTGGCCTCTTTGTACCGGTCCACGTACTTGTGTGCGGTGTGGTGCAGGTGGCGCAGCAGAATTTCCTGGTCGCACAGCGGGAAGTCGAGTACGGCGCGGGTGCCGATCTGCGTCTGGGTGGCTTCCAGGGTGTTGGCGTCCTGGAACGCATACTCCTTGAACGTCACCGCGGCCAGTTCCTGGGAGAGCCGTTGACGCAGGTTCTTCGGCGGCACGAAGTACAGGTCGGCCTCGAAGATATGGCTGTCCACCCCGGTGGGCCAGTAGTTGTAGGTCAGGTACC
>NZ_JADDIL010000304.1:0-723 GCF_020826795.1 Microtetraspora sp. AC03309
CCGCGAGACGGTCAAGGAGTACATCGAGCGTGAGCTCGTGCCCAACTCCGAGAAGTGGGAGTCCGAGCGACTCGTCGACCGGTCGGCCTATGTCGCCGCCGGCAAGTACGGGCTCATCGGATTCAACATGCCCGAGGAGTTCGGCGGTGGCGGCTCGGACGACTTCCGGTTCAACGCCATCATCGACGAGGAGATCGCCAAGTCCGGCGTGCACGGCCCGGCGCTGAGCCTGCACAACGACGTCGTCGGCCCGTACTTCAAGGAACTGGCCAACGACGAGCAGAAGAAGCGCTGGATGCCCGGCATCACCAGCGGTGAGCTGATCATCGCGATCGCGATGACCGAGCCGGGGGCGGGCAGCGACCTGGCCGGCATCCGCACCTCGGCCGTGCGCGACGGTGACGACTGGATCATCAACGGCTCCAAGACCTTCATCTCCTCGGGCATCAACTGCGACCTGTGCGTCGTGGTGGCCCGCACCGACCCGGAGGCCGGCCACAAGGGCTTCACGCTGTTCGTGGTGGAGCGAGGCATGGAGGGCTTCACCCGCGGGCGCAAGCTCGACAAGATGGGCCTGCACAGCCAGGACACCTCCGAGCTGCACTTCGAGAATGTGCGGGTGCCGAACGCCAACCTGCTCGGCAAGGAAGGTCGTGGTTTCTACCACCTGATGACCAACCTGCCCTCGGAGCGGCTAGGGATCGCCATCTCGGCTATCTACGG
>NZ_JADDIL010000305.1:0-723 GCF_020826795.1 Microtetraspora sp. AC03309
CCTCAGGGCATGCGCCTGAGTGGGCCTGCCGAACTTGCCGTAGTCGTAGTCGATCGAGTCGCGCAGGGCCACCGCCCACGGGTCACGGATCACCCCGTCGGAACGCCTGGCCTCCAGGCCGCGGTTGCTCAAGGTCCACAAGGAGGTCGCCGAGACACCGTCAAGGGTGTTGCCGTCAATCACGCTCATCGAACCGATGGTAAAGACGTACCCTCGTCACATGGGGCGCCAGGTTTTCGACGACAAGCTTTTGGCCTTGATCGGCGGCAACTCGATGGGGGTTCTCGCGACGATAAAACAGGACGGTCGTCCGCAGCTGTCGAATGTCTCCTACTACTTCGATCCGCGGGCGGTGCAGATCCAGGTGTCCATCACCGAGCCCCGCGCCAAGACTCGCAACCTGCGGCGGGATCCGCGGGCATCCATCCATGTCAGCTCCGATGACGGCTGGGCGTATGCGGTTGCCGAGGGTGATGCGATCCTCACCCCACCTGCCGCTTCGCCCGACGACGACACGGTCGAGGGGCTAATTGCCTTGTACCGCAACATCGCCGGTGAGCATCCCGACTGGGACGATTATCGGCGTGCCATGGTCGACGACCGCCGGGTGCTGCTGACCCTGCCGATCACCCACGTGTACGGGATGCCGCCCGGTCGTCGGTAATAGGCGTGACTATCGCGTCGGAGTCGGGCTACGCTGCGGCGTATGGCTGACGACACACC
>NZ_JADDIL010000306.1:0-722 GCF_020826795.1 Microtetraspora sp. AC03309
GATCTCCGGTGCCTGGAATCCTGGTGTGCCGTAGAGGTATCCGTAGGAGTTCAGCCGCGACACCGCGCCGAGGTCGATCAGCTTGAGCTGTTCCTCGGTGATCATGATGTTCTCGGGCTTGAGGTCGTTGTAGGCCAGCCCGATCGAATGCAGGTAGCCCAGCGCGGGCAGGATCTCCAGCATGTAGCCGATCGCCTCGGCCACCGGAAGCCGCGTTCCCCTGGCCTGTTTGAGCGACGTTCCGCCGACGTACTCCATCACGATGTAGCCGACCGGGTTGCCGTGCTTGTCGTCGTGTTCGACGAAGTTGTAGATCTTCACGATCCCCGGGTGCGTGACCTCGGCCAGGAACTGGCGCTCGGCCATGGCGATGGCCTGCGCCTCGGCGTCACCGGAGTGCACCAGACCTTTGAGCACCACCGGGCGTTCGTTCACGTTGTGGTCGAAGGCCAGATAGACCCAGCCCAATCCACCGTGGGCGATACAGCCCTTGATCTCGTACTGGTCGGCGACGATCTCGCCCGGCGACAGCTGCGGCAGGAACGAATACGCACTGCCGCAGTGCGGGCACCAACCCTCCGACAGGGCATGCCCGTCCGAGGAGGAGCGGCCGACCGGCTTGCCGCAGTTCCAGCAGAACCGCTTCTGTTCTGCCACCACGGGATTGGTCATCAGCGCGGTCAACGGATCGCGCTCAGGGACCCGCGCGATCTCCACCAGAC
>NZ_JADDIL010000307.1:0-720 GCF_020826795.1 Microtetraspora sp. AC03309
GTTGTCGACGACGGCCGCGGCCACGTCACCGTGCAGCAGATCATGGGTCATTCGCAGCCCCCCGCAGGCCGGACAGTTCCATCCGGTCAGCGCCTTGAACGGGCAGCCGGGAAACAGAAACCCAGGGCGGTGGGGATCGGCCACACCGGTATACGTCAGCGCGCCGGCACCGACGACGCCGGCCAGCAGCGAATAGCGCCCCGCAGCCCCGATTCCCCTGGTTCTACGCTCCATCGCGCAGTGGACGACCGTAAGGGTCGCGAACCCTGTCGGTGAGGATCAGGATCGCATCGATGAGACCCCAAATGACGGCACCGATGCCACAGGTGATCAGGCCCACGATGAGTTGCGCGACTCCGAAACCGGTCTCGCCCAGGTAAATCCGCCCGATGCCCACGAAACCGAACAGGCCGACCAACTGCAGCAGACCCGCCACCACCTTCGACTTGTCGGACAGCGGTTCGCCGGTAACCGGATGACGGCCGAACGGCGCGTTCGGATCCACAAACGCCAGCGGATAGGGCGCATAGCCCGGTGGCGGCTGGTATCCCGCCGGTGGCGGAAAACCGGCCGGTGGCGGGGTATCCGAGGGGCCTCCGGGCTGCGACGGATCAGTCATACAGCCAGGATGCCAGAACCGGGTCTCTACCGGTTACGACGGAACAAGCGGCGCACCCGACCGGCGCGCTTCGCCGGCTCAGGGACAGCTGCAGGTTCGGG
>NZ_JADDIL010000308.1:0-718 GCF_020826795.1 Microtetraspora sp. AC03309
GGCTCGGGCATGGGTTCGATGATCGGCGGCGGCTGCACGGGATACTCGTGGCCGGTCCGGCTGATCCAGGTCACATGCCCGGGGCTGGTCTGTACGACCTGCCAACCGTTGTCACGCAGGTCGTGGTCGTGCGCGCACGCGGCAGCGAGGTTCTGCTCGGTGGTGGGGCCGCCGTGGGCGTACTGGTGGGTGTGGTCCATCTCCGACCGGGCGGCCGGTGCACGACACCCGGGATGGGAGCAGACCCTGTCGCGGATCTCGACCCGTCGCCGCAACCCGGCTGTGGGGAACCGCCGCCGCTCATCCCCGGCAGTCGTGTCGCGGCCGGTGACCGGATCCTGCCTGTGGTCGGCCGCAGGGCCGCCAGAGCCGGCCTCAGCAGACTGGCCGGCGCCGAGGTCCGCGATGGCGCGGCCTTCGAAACCCGGATCGGCGATATCCGCGCCACCACCGAGACCGTCGCCACCGTCACCACCGCGACCGTCGTCGTCGCCAGGCAGGGAGAACTCCTCAGCGGTTTCGTCGCCGGGAATGCAAACCTTCTCGGTCACCTCGTCGTATTGACGCATGATGTCGGCGATCACACCGGCCCAGCCGCCCTGCGCGTAGAGGTCGGCGTGCAATTCTCGGAGCAACGCCAGCGGGAGTTGGAGTTCGACGATCCCGCGACGGCGGACCGACGCCGGCCTCGCGTGGAGGGCCCCGCCCGGCCGGTCGC
>NZ_JADDIL010000309.1:0-713 GCF_020826795.1 Microtetraspora sp. AC03309
GCCCGAGAACTGTCGACAAAGACTTCCAGTTCGAGGCACCACCCGAACTGCCCCGGCTGGTGGAACTGCCCGCCTGGCGCAAAGCCCTGCCATGGGTGTTCGGCCTGGTGATGGCCGGCATGGTCGTCATGATGATCGTCTCGGGGTTCCGGCAGATGAACCCGATGTACCTGTTCTTCATGCTCATGATGGGTATCGCCCTGTTCACCTCGATGCAGAACTCCGGCGGCGGCGAGGACGTGACGACGCCCAAGGTGAACGCCGAACGGGCCGAATACCTGCGCTACCTGTCCGGCAAGGCCGAACAGATCCGCGAGGCCGCAGCCTCCCAGCGCGCCGCCGCCGAATGGTCGCACCCCGACCCCGACGTCCTTGAAGCGGTGTTCGACTCCAAGCGCCTGTGGGAACGCTTCCCCACCGACGCAGACTTCCTGCAGGTGCGCATCGGTCGGGACCAGGTGCAATTGGCCAACAAGATCAGGGTCAAGCCCGTCGACGCCGAAATCGACTTGGAGCCAGTCACCAAGATGGGTCTGCAGCACCTGCGCGCTGTCCAACAGGTGATCCCGCACTGCCCCAAGGCAATCGACCTGTCCGGCTACGGGCAGATCACCGTCTATGGCGAGCGTGAAACATTCCGTGCCGCCGTGCGTGCTTGGGTAGCCCAACTCGTCTGCTGGCACAACCCCAACAACTGCGGCCTGGCCGTGGTG
>NZ_JADDIL010000310.1:0-708 GCF_020826795.1 Microtetraspora sp. AC03309
CCCTGCCAGTCGAGTTCGGATCCGCGCAGGAGGTCTATGACGAGTTCGGGCCGGTCGCCGGTCAGTACTTCCTGGAAGCGTTCGACCGGACGGACACCGGCTGGCGCCTGCACGGGTACCCGCAGTGGTGGCTGGACATCGCCGCCCAGTGGGGAACGCGGGACTACTGGCAACAGTGGCGCGAGGTGGGTGTGCCCACCCTGCTCATGGAGGCCGAGAATTCGGTGGCGCCGCCGGGTCAGATGCGAAAAATGGCCGAAATCGGGCAGCACACGACGTATTTACACGTCCCCGGCGCGGGGCACCTGATCCACGATGATGCTCCGGAGGTGTACGAGGAAGCGGTGACCCGGTTTCTAGCGACGCTCTCCTAGGGCGCCGGCGCTCGGCCACGACGGCTGGCTCTCGAAGCGGCTGCGGATCGCATCGAGGTCATGGCCTGCCCGGTACGCCTCGTAATCGGGCTGGTTGATGTCGAAGAGGTCCAGGCGGAAACGCAGGATGTTGCTGCGCTGTGCCGCCCAGCTCACCGCGGCGGCGACCACGAACGGTGAGATCAGGATGATCAGGGCGATTGCAACAGTCATGGCAGTAATTGTTGTGGGGGAAATATCCCGCCAACAGTGGCAGCGCTGACACCTTACGATAAAATGCTGCCATGCTGCGTAGCGTCTCCACATTGGTGCTCGACGGTCTGGCGGTTTTCGA
>NZ_JADDIL010000311.1:0-702 GCF_020826795.1 Microtetraspora sp. AC03309
TCATCGGTGACCCTGACGTACTCGCCAAGCCCTATCGACCCGAACTTCCCAACGGATCGACTTACCGGTCGTCCGCCGCTGGACACGTGCATCACCGTCCAGTTCGGAGACGATGCGGTCACCACTGAAGGAATCGACCTCGCCGAAGCTGTCCGCGAAACCATGGCCAGCATCTCCCTACGCCGGTATCCACGCCCACCGTCAGATCGGGATCCAGACGAACTCGAGGTCGACGATTCCGACCCCTCATGTCAGATCGCCCCCGGTCAACGAGTGTGGTTCGTTGAGGGGGCCGAACCGCCTGACGACAAATTGTTGGTCGCGGACGAGGAAACTAACCAGCGAGTGGTCATCGACCATGCCACGTGGAACCCGCTGCTTAGCGCTGTGGCGTACTTCCAGCAGATGCACTGCGAGTCCTGTCCCGATGTAACACTCGCTGCACCAGACGAATTCGTTCTCATCCCTGGAATTGAGTAAGCGAGTAAGAGCGCCCGATTTCCCACCTACACCGCCCGGCCGGCAGACAGTCACCAACCCTGGCTACCAACTCCAATGTCGGCTGACATGACCCGACCTGATGATGATGGGACAGCCGGACGTCCTACCGCGCGGGCTGATAGGCGGTGCTGCGGCTGCCGGGATGCAGATAGGGCGGCCGCAGCGATCCTGTGCCCAGCGGCCCAGTGGCCATCGCAAGGT
>NZ_JADDIL010000312.1:0-701 GCF_020826795.1 Microtetraspora sp. AC03309
GCCTGCGTCGCTCGAAGTCGAAAGGAAGTTCATCGACCTTGCGGTAGGTCGACGCGGCCAGCAACGCCTCGGGTGACCCTTCGGCGAAGTGCAGGACAGCGCGGTCCATCAGATTCTTGACGCCGCTCTGGTGAAAGCTGTTGAGCCAGGCCAGGGTCAGCACGTTGTCGTCGCGGTCGCGGCGGATATCCGTGTGATGCTCGAGGATGATCCGGTCTTGGGTGAGCGTGCCGGTCTTGTCGGTGCACAGCACATCCATCGCGCCGAAGTTCTGCACCGAGTTGAGCCGCTTGACCACCACCTTGCGCCGCGCCATCGCCACCGCGCCCTTGGCCAGGTTGGCCGAGACGATCATCGGCAGCATTTCCGGCGTCAGCCCCACCGCCACCGCCAGCGCGAAGGTCAGCGCGGTGACCCAGTCACCCTTGGTCACGCCGTTGATGACGAACACGATCGGCACCATCACCAGCATGAACTTGATGAGCAGCCACGACACGCTGTTGACGCCGCGGTCGAAGCTGGTCTCGACCCGCTTGGTCGACACCACGTTCTTGGCCAGCGAGCCGAAGTACGTATTCGGCCCGATGCCCACCACCACCGCGGTGGCGGTGCCGCTGACCACGTTGGTGCCCATGAAGCAGATGTTGGCCAGATCCAGCAGATCGGCGTTCTCGCCGGCTTGCGCCTCGGCGCGCTTGGCG
>NZ_JADDIL010000313.1:0-699 GCF_020826795.1 Microtetraspora sp. AC03309
GGCTGGAAATTCTCAGGCAGGTGCGCAACGGTGAGCAGTACACACCGACCCTGTTGCTCACGGCCCGTGATTCGGTGATCGATCGGGTCACTGGTCTCACGGCCGGTGCCGACGACTACATGTCCAAACCGTTCAGTCTCGAAGAGCTCGTTGCCAGGCTGCGGGGTCTGCTGCGGCGATCGAGTGTGCTTTCGACCGCCGACAATGAGGTGCTAAGGGTGGGCGGGCTCGTTTTGTACGGAGCATCGCGTGAAGTGATCCGCGATCACGACCCGGTGAGCCTGACCGGCACAGAGTTCGAGCTGTTGCGTTATCTCATGCGCAATCCGCGGCGGGTTTTGAGCCGCGCCGAGATTCTGGACCGGGTCTGGAACTATGGGTTTTCGGGTCGTACCAGCATTGTTGACCTCTACATCTCGTATCTACGCAAGAAGATCGATGCGGGACGTGCGCCGATGATTCACACGGCCCGTGGTGTCGGGTATATGTTGCGGCCGGCCGATGGCGCGTAGCCGTGTGCAATGGTGGCCGCCGAGATCGCTGCTGAGCCGACTAGCGATCGGCGTGTGCGCTGTCGTGACGGTGGTGTTGGTGGCTGTCGGGGCGGTATCGATTCTGACGCTTCGCAGCTACGTGACCAACATCAGTGACGCCCAGGTCGGGCGGGCATTGACCGCATTCGAGTACGCGCTACAAGAC
>NZ_JADDIL010000314.1:0-698 GCF_020826795.1 Microtetraspora sp. AC03309
GTGATCGACCAGCCGTCTGCCGCGATATGGTGCACCACCGCCGTGAGGACATGTTCGTCGTCGGACAGGCGGAACAGTCCTGCCCGCAGCGGGATCTCGGTGGCCAGATCGAAGGTGTGCTGCGATGCGGAATCGATGGCTTCCTGCAGGCGGGTCGCAGTCCAATCGGTGGCATCGACGACGTCCCAGCCGAACTCCGCTTGCCCGGCGGCGACGATGACCTGGCGGGGTACACCGTCCGGTGCGGCGAACATTGTTCGCAGGCTCTCGTGGCGGCCCAGGAGGTCGGCGAGTGCCGCGCCGAGGGCTTCCACATCAAGTGGGCCATCGAGGTGAAGCGCTGCTGCCAGGTTGTAAACCGGTGAGGGACCGTTCAATTGGTCGATGAACCACAATCGGCTTTGTGCATAGGACAACGGCATCACCATGGGCCGCTTGCCGGCCACCAACGGCTGTTGACGACCTTGCTCACCACCGATGCGAAGCATCAACTGGGCGACCGTGGGAGCGTCGAACACGACGCGCTCTTCCAAGCCCGCGTTCAACGTCCGATTGAGCGCGGCGACCAGGCGCATGGCCTGCAGCGAATCGCCGCCCAGATCGAAGAACGACTCATCTACACCGACGCGGTCCAGTCCGAGAACCTGGGCGTAGATACCGGCGACGATCTCCTCGGTGGGAGTGGTCGGAGCCCGATA
>NZ_JADDIL010000315.1:0-695 GCF_020826795.1 Microtetraspora sp. AC03309
GTCACGGACGCCGCGACTGTGTGGATCTCGCCGGACTGTGCGACTTGGCTGGCCATGGCCGGCTCCCTTGACTTCGGATCTCCTACGGGCGGATGCGTACTTTGTGGACGATAGGCATCCGCCACGTAGAGACGCGCGCGTAGACCACTACCTGTGTTCGATGTCGGCACGACCGATCAGCGGCACCGTGCCGCCCGATTTTCGAGTAGGCGACTACGCACGCAAACGCGCAGCGATCCACGCATGATCAGCCCATGCCACTGAGCTGACAGCCGGCCGGTCCGGAACAGTTCAGCCCATCCATCGGAGCAGGAGATATGAGAACTGATGAACGACAACGGGTTAGAGAGCTTTGCCCTGCACAGCTCGGACAAGTACCAGGGCCCGGCAGTTCAGGCCATCAACGACGAGGCCGTCGTGCCCGGTGGGGCTCCGACGGTGGACGTCGCCACACTCGACCCGGAATCGGCGGCGCGCCGCTACCTCAACCAGATGATCGCCAGCCCCGAGGTTCCTTCGATCACCGACAGCAGCGCGGGGCCGGGCACCGAGTACATGGCGCTCGGCACCGAATCCATTCCGCTGACCGACTCCACCGTCGTCAAGTTCGCCCAATACCGTCAGCGCATTCCCGTTTACGGGTCGCTCGTCACCATCGAGTTGGATGACGCGAACAACATGCTGGCGGTCAACTC
>NZ_JADDIL010000316.1:0-689 GCF_020826795.1 Microtetraspora sp. AC03309
CCGTGTAGCGCGTGTAGTCGGGAAAAAGCAACTGCTGCCCGACTTTGACGACGTCGGGATCGGGCACTCCGCTCGCCGCGGCGATCAAGGGGTACCTCTCGGCGTCCCCGTAGAACCGCAATGCCAAGGCCGACAGCGTCTCCCCCGGCTCGACCCTGTGAATCCTGACCATGATCCCCCTCCTTCAGTTGCAACTAGCTCTGGTCCTAGCGCTGGTAGTAACGACGCCGGCTGCCCTGATACCGACAAGTCTAGGCCTGAGTCCGACAGCGTGAAATGGTTGACTTCTAACGCATTACGCGTTGGTGGACCGTCGCCTCGCGTACGCTCCCCACGTGTACGTCGACGTGATGACCGTTCCGCGACCACTGTCACAGATCGGTGACCTCGCGCGCCGCACCCAGTCCGTCGGATTCTCCGGACTGCTGCTCACCGAAACGGGCCGGACCGCATATCTCAACGCTGCGGTCGCCTCTCAATCCGCGCCCGGCCTCGCTCTCTCGACCGGTGTCGCCGTTGCCTTTCCGCGCAGTCCGTTCGTCACGGCAGCCGCGGCATGGGAGCTCCAGGAAGCCACGGGTGGCAAATTTCGTCTGGGTATCGGCACCCAGGTACGCACACATGTGGTGCGGCGCTACGGAATGCCCTTCGAACAGCCCGGTCCTCGCCTGCGCGACTATGTGCTGGCC
>NZ_JADDIL010000317.1:0-688 GCF_020826795.1 Microtetraspora sp. AC03309
CGCCCCACCTCGGACGACGCGTTTGACCAGGGCTTTTCGGTGAGTTCACCACCGGTATGCTGGATCGAGATGCTGTCGCGCGTGTTCTCCAATCTGGTCCGGGTCCGAGTGACCCTGTGCTACGCGACAGCACTGTTCGTGATCGCATCTCTGCTGTTGGTCCTTGGACCCCACACGCAGGACCGCGTCGTCGGTCGCCTGAGCACCAACCTGGACAACTTGGGGCGTGGCAATGTGGGAACACTGCTCGGCAGCGCTTTCGTCACCGCCGAGGGCTACACATATCTGCTGCTGCCGGGCCTGATCTGCCTGCTCGCGTTGGCGGAGTTGCTGTGGCGCAGCAGGCGGTTGGTCCAGGCATTTGCCCTCGGCCACGTCGGCGCCACCCTCATCGTGGCCGGTGGGTTGGCCGCCGCGATCAAACTCGGCTGGCTGCCCATCTCCGTCGCACACGCTACCGATGTCGGGCTCAGCTACGGCGCTCTTGCCGTGCTCGGCACCCTGACCGCGGCGATCCCGATCCGGTGGCGCCCGGCATGGATCGGTAGTTGGGTGACAATCGCGCTGGTAGTCGCGGTGTCCGGGCCGGATTTCACCGCCATCGGGCACGCCATCGCGTTGACGCTCGGAATACTGTCGTCGATCCGACTCAGCTCTGACGCCCGCTGGACGCCGGCCCGCCTGATGT
>NZ_JADDIL010000318.1:0-687 GCF_020826795.1 Microtetraspora sp. AC03309
CCGCTCAGCCGGGAACGGCGTGCCTTCGGCCATGCCCATCAGGGCGCCCTGCGTATTCACGTAGGCGTCCCACACCTCTTCGTCGCTGAGTGCGCCGGCGAGTCGCGGGCTCGGCACCCCGTAGAGGGATTCAGATTTGCCCGTGTGGCCCCAGATCTTCTGCGGCGCGTACACGTCGTCCATGCACCGGTGCAGTTCAGGGTGAAGGGTCTGGACATGATAGGTCTCGCTGTAGCCGTCGGCGATGGTCTTCCAGTTGGCTTCGACGTCGATGGTCATCGTTGCGTAGCAACGGAAGTCGCCCAGTCCGCACCAGGCGATGTCGACAGGGACCGCCTCGAGGTAATCGGCCAGCGGCATGGCGTCGGGGTCCAGGTTGACGAAGACCAACCGCTCCCACGTGTCGACCCGGACGGGCGCCAGAGGGAACTCGGACATGTGCACGGTCCCGAACCCCTTCCGGTTCGGAATCCGCTTGAGCGTGCCCGCCAAGTCCCATGTCCAGCCGTGATACCCGCATTTCAGCTCGCGCAGCTCGAGATGGAGCGCATGTGGCCGCGGGCGTGGCAGCAGGCCTGCACCGTCGACCACGTTGCCGACCCGGGCGACTACTTCGAATACCGTTGCGGCCCCTATTCGGTGCTCATCGTCCGCGGCGACGACGGCCAGTTGCGCGCCTTCCAGAAC
>NZ_JADDIL010000319.1:0-686 GCF_020826795.1 Microtetraspora sp. AC03309
CTGCAGGATCAGCGAGCGTGAGAGCAGCGGGGCCACCACCGAGAACGACGGGTTCTCCGTGGTGGCCGCCACCAGCAGTACGACCCGGTTCTCCACCGCCGCCAACAGCGCGTCTTGCTGTGTCTTGGAGAAGCGGTGCACCTCGTCGATGAACAGAACGGTCTGTTGGCCGTGGACCGCGGCCCGGCGCGCCGTGTCGATCACAGCGCGGACTTCCTTGACGCCGGCGCTCAGCGCGGAGAGTGCCTCGAACCTGCGTCCGGTGGCCTGGGAGATCAGCGAGGCCAGGGTGGTCTTCCCGGTGCCGGGCGGGCCGTAGAGGATGACCGATGCGGCACCGGACCCCTCCACCAGGCGACGCAGTGGCGAGCCTGCCTGCAGCAGGTGGGTCTGACCGACCACCTCGTCGAGGCCGGCCGGGCGCATCCGCACCGCCAGCGGCGTCGACGAGCGCTCGCGCGAGGAGCCGACCAACCCCGAATCGGGCGCCGGTGCACCGGGCCCCGCGGATGCGGGCTCACCGGGCACGTCGAACAAACTGTCGGACACGTCTTCTGCTTACCACGCCGACACGACGGACTACGCCGGCGCGGTCACGAAATCGATGAGTTCCTCCACCCGGCCGATCAGCGCGGGCTCCAGATCGTTCCAGTCCCGCACGCGCCCCCGGATCCGCTGCCAGGCCC
>NZ_JADDIL010000320.1:0-682 GCF_020826795.1 Microtetraspora sp. AC03309
GTCGAAGACATCGGCCAACTCGGGGTGCTCGTTGAGCAGCAGCGAGAACTCATCGACCCAGACGAGCATGTAGGGCACCGGTGGCAGGTGTGCACCTGCGGGGGTGGCACGCGCCTCGTTGTACTGGACGATTGAGGTGAACGGGGCGCCTTGGAACTTCATGCCGGCGTCGTAGAAGATGCGGCCGCGCAAGTCGAGAAGGCCTAGAAGAGTGTCGCCGAAACGCTCGACGTGGGACCGTTTTTCCTCCATGTTGGTGATGATGGCCGCCACGTGCGGGTAGCCGGCGAAGGTCTCGAACCCGGCACCGTCTTTGAAGTCGGCGAGGATGGCCTGGACGACGTCGGGTGAGTGCTGGGCGAAGACAGCGAATGCCAACGCGGCCAGCGTGGTCGACTTTCCCGATCCGGTCATGCCGATCATCAGCCCGTGCGGGCCGAAGCCCCCGTCAGCTTCGTCTTTGAGATCGTGTAGCAGGGGCGCCCCGTTGGGTTGCACCCCCATCGGCGCTTTGAGGATGGGCTCCAGGATGACCGGCTCACCGGTGCCTACTGGCAACATTCTGGGCTTCCACAATGCTTCGACGTCGATCTTGGCGGCGTTGGGGATCCCCAGTAGTGCGAGCAAGGTTTGCGCCGCTTGGGATTCGGCGTCTTGGTGGCTGATCGGGGCCGCGTCCCAC
>NZ_JADDIL010000321.1:0-681 GCF_020826795.1 Microtetraspora sp. AC03309
GATGACGACCTTGTCGGCCGCGCCCGGGGTGGCCACACACTGCAATGCCTGGTCCAGATCGACGAAATCGAAGGTGTGGCTGATGATCGGCTGATATTTCTCCCAGTTGTCGATGATGTCCTTGGTCACCTCGAAGATCTCGGTGGGATAGCCCATCGAACCGATGATCGTCAGTTCGTTGCTCATCAGGTTCATGAAGTCGACGCCGATCGGCTCTTTGTGAACCGCCACGATGCCGAGCTTGGCTCCTCGCTTGGCAGCGGCGAGAGCGGCTTCGACTGCCGCCGGAACGCCGGCGGCGTCCAGGAACACGTCGGTGCCGGCCTTGTTCGGCCACATCGAATCGCCTGGTCCGTGCAGTTCGATCAATCGCGCGATGACGTCCTCGTCCCTGGAGTTGATCACCGCGTCCGCGCCGACTTTCAGTGCTTTCTCCAGGCGCGACGGCAGAATATCCGCCACCACAACGTGTTTGACTCCCCTGGATTTCAAGGCGATCGTGATGCCCAGTCCGATGGGCCCGGCTCCGATCACCAGCACCTGGTCGCTCGTCCGAGGCGCCACCTGGTTGACTGCGTGGAGGGCGACCGCCATGGGCTCGTTGAGGGCCGCGACCTCGTACGGGATGTGGTCGGGCACGACCTCGAGGCTCTGACCCCGAACCGCATCGCTGATGAGCAG
>NZ_JADDIL010000322.1:0-681 GCF_020826795.1 Microtetraspora sp. AC03309
CTACGCGCCCTATCCGGCGACCATCATCGGAGGCACGGACGGGGGCGGTTACATGGCCTCCAAGAACGCCGGCATCGACTCCGCCAACGCCCGCCTCAAGCTTGTTGCCAACCGCTGCGCCAAGACGGTGTTCATCCTCTCCGGATACAGCCAGGGCGCTGATGTTGCCGGTGACATCGCAGCCGCCATCGGCAACAACCGAGGCGTGATCCCAGCCAGCCGGCTCCTTGGTGTCGCCCTGGTCGCTGACCCCTCGCAAGCCCCTGTCGGCCAGCCCACCATCGGCCTGCCCAAGCCCGGAATGGGCTTCGCCGGGGTGCGCTCGGGAGGCTTCGGCTCACTCACCCAGCGCAACGGCATCCTGGCGATCTGCGCGCCCCGCGACTACTACTGCAACCTTCCCCAGGGCGACGTCGTCATGCGGTTCATCGGACACCTGGGCTCCCATCTGGATGCCTCCGACCCCGCAGGATCGGCCCAGAAACTGGCCACGATCTTCATGGCTGGCCTCATCGCACCGGCCACCGCTGCCATCAACCAGATCCTCGCGCTCGTCAACGACCCCAACCTGATCCCGAACCTGGTATCGCGCGGCGTCGCCTTCGCCAAGGCCCTCGCCCAACAGCTGTTCTGGCTGGCTGGCCCCCAGGTGGCCGGCCCCGCCACCGACCTTGTCAACGC
>NZ_JADDIL010000323.1:0-681 GCF_020826795.1 Microtetraspora sp. AC03309
CTCGATTACCGAGAGCATGCCCAGGATCTCGGCGAAGAAGGCCGCCGAGCGCGATCGCGATCCGTAGTCCGCAGCGGTGGCGGCGACGAAGTCCTCTGAGTTGTCGAGGACCATCGCGAGCAGCCGGTCAATACGGTTGCGGCGCAGCGCGGCATCAGGCGGACCATCGGCGATGAATGACCGGCGCTGGGAGGCCAGCAGCTCATCGAGGCCGTCGCGCTGCGGCTGCACTGCCGCACGCTCTTCGATCGCGCTCATTCGAATCCGTCTCCTCGCCAGGCACGCGCCAGCACGTCGCCGAAGATGCCTCCGGTAAGGCTAACGGTAGCACTCACCACACAGGTCGAAGCCGATTGTCCGACCAGCCTGAATTGTTTACAGTCATCCTTACTGTCGTTCATTCAGTGAGGGGTTGGCGCATGCCGGAGAGCGCACGCAGAATCGTCGTCGTCGGAGCTGGATCCGGAATCGGGGCGGCAACGGCGGCGCATTTCTTCGAGCGGGGCGACCACGTACTTGCGGTGGACCTGCGCGCAGGTGACACCCCGGCTTCCGAACACACGATCTGCGACCTCCGGGATGCCGCCGACATCGCGCGACTACTGGGCGAGATCGGCGGCGACTGGGACCTTCTCGCGCATGTCGCAGGCGTCCCCGGGACCGCGCCGGCCGCCGACGTAC
>NZ_JADDIL010000324.1:0-678 GCF_020826795.1 Microtetraspora sp. AC03309
CCACCGTGCCGCGCTCTTACCGCTGGAATGGGCGGGCAGTCTGGTGTTCGTCTTGGTCAGAGCGACCTCGGTGTGCGGAAGCCAGAAGAACTCGAAGTGGTCTGCCTGCATCATGCGTTCGTCGAAGGAGTCGAGAACGTCGCGCAGTGGTTCCACTTTTTCCACGGCACGGATGGCAAAGCCGGGGACGCATTGCAGGGTCACCTCGACGATGACTCCGAGTGCGCCGAGGCCGATACGGGCCGCCGGCAGCAACTCGGGGTTGTGGTGTTCATCGATGTACAGCACCTGCCCGTCGCCCGTGACCAGGGTGAGGCCGACGACCTGGGTGGCCAGACCGCCGAATGATGCGCCGGTCCCGTGGGTTCCGGTGGAGATGGCCCCCGCGATGGTCTGCCGATCGATGTCGCCCATGTTCTCCAGTGCCAACCCGTACGACGCCAAGAGTCGGGTGAGTTGCCAGAGTCGCGTTCCGCCACCCACTTTCACCTGCCGGCGGTCTGCGTCGACACCGATGAGTCCGCTGAGCCGGCTGAGATCGATCTGGATCTCCGGCGCCACCGCGATGCCCGAGAAGCTGTGACTGGCACCGACGGCCTTCAACCGCCGTCCGGCAGCAGCTGCTCCGGTGATGGCCTTCGCGACGTCGTCGGTTGATCCGGGCCGCATCACCTGGGC
>NZ_JADDIL010000325.1:0-672 GCF_020826795.1 Microtetraspora sp. AC03309
GCTCTAACCGCCTGAGCTATAGGCCCGAAAATTGGGATCGACCGAGCGCAGAGATTACCGCACCGGAGTGCAGAGTCCCAAATCAATCCCTGTCGGCCAGCGTGACCTCGACCCCGCCGACCAGATCGGTGGTCAGGTTGTAGATGAAGGCACCGATGGTCGCCATCGCACACAGCACGACGATGTTCACCAGTCCGATCAGCGCCGAGCCGCCGAAGATCGTTCCGCTGGAGACCAATTCACCGCCCGACGCACCGCTTGCGCTGGTGAGAAGGTCGCCGACATTGCTGTTGAGCTTGCTCCACACGCCCATGGCGCCGAGCACCAGGTACAGGAACGCCACCGCGATCATCCACACGAAGAACAGCACCACCGACAAGACCAGTGAGACCTTGAGCACAGTCCACGGGTCGACCCGGCGAATCTGCATGCTGGCCCGGACCGGACCCTGATGCGTGCCACGATTGGCCACCTGGATCCGCGTCGTCGGGCTGTTGCTCGAGCTTCTGGCCGGCGGTGCCTCACCGGCTGTCTTGCGTTGCGGCGTACGCGGCGAGGGCCCGGACAGGTCCGGGATCTCGCTCGCATAGGCCTCGGGCCGGACCTGTTCGGTGCGGCCGGCCGAGGGAGCAGGCGCGGCCGGACGGGCCGGACGCGCCTGCTGCTCAGTGT
>NZ_JADDIL010000326.1:0-671 GCF_020826795.1 Microtetraspora sp. AC03309
GAAGCCGTCGATGTAAGGAAAGCCAAGTTCGTCGAGAGCTCGCTCAATCACGAGGTCATAGTTGGTCGTGAAGATCCGGGGGCGCGGAAGGTTCGACCGTCGGCTGCGGACGATCCGCGACAGAAAGGTCCGATGCGCACGCAGCGGATCCGAATTAAACGGCGGCTCCAATGCCGCAGTCTCGGTAGGCAAGCGACACGCATCTGCCAGGGCCCGGTTGATGCTGCGGCGCAAACTCTCGACTTGTTCGTTCGGGTAGGTCTTGGCATCGCCTCCTGCGCCGAGTGCCACCGAGTCCTGACCGGCTTGCCTCGCAAGAGAAGCAGCGAGTTGCAGCCCGTTGAGCAGCTGCTCGAGGTCTCCGTTGTCTGATGGATTAATGACGTTGAGAAGCTCAGTGTCGGTGGCACTTACTACACCGCCAGCGCCGGTGATTAGGTCCAGGACCTTCTGATTCCTGAGGTTGCGAGTCTGGGGTGAGCCGAGGTGGAATGAGGCTCCAGATCCCATCAGCACGACAAGGTTCTTCACCTGCAAGAGGGAACTTAGGTGTTCGCGCACAACGTGTGCATCGGTTGTGGTGATCAACTGTTTGACGACGCCGCCGACCAAGAAGAGCCCCCGCAGAGGTGCAACTGCCTCTCCGGGGCCTTGGGGGGTCGGCTCGCCAT
>NZ_JADDIL010000327.1:0-667 GCF_020826795.1 Microtetraspora sp. AC03309
GAGCCGCACGGTGGACACCCGGTGGGGACGGTGTTCATCGGATTGGCAGGCCCGGTCGACACCGAGGTCGTCGAACTCGCCCTGTCCGGGTCGCGGTGGGACATCCGCCGCGCCGCCGTCGACGAGGCCATCGCCCGGTTGCGCTTTCTGGTCGAGAATCAGTAGCCCTGATCGGTCATCGGACTCTCGGGAACCATGCGGTGGTCCACGGCGTTGGTCAGTAAGCGAACCTGTGACAGGCCAGGCGAAGGAGGGCACGATGACGGCATTGCTGCGTGAGGTGATTGGCGACGTGCTGCGTAATGCCCGTACCGAACAGGGCCGGACGTTGCGTGAAGTGTCCGACTCGGCCCGGGTCAGCCTCGGGTACCTGTCTGAAGTGGAGCGCGGCCGCAAAGAGGCCTCCAGCGAGCTGCTCAGCGCCATCTGCGACGCGCTGGATGTGCCACTGTCGCGGGTACTCAGCGACGCCGGGGAGAACATGGCCGAGCGCGAACACGCCTCAGCGGCAGTGCAGCCCTCCGGCCGTGTCGAGGCGGCTGCCAACCTCGCGCACATCGACGCGGCTACCAAGGTGGTCATCCCGCAGGTCGTGTCGATGGCCGTCGCGTGACGATGACCTGAGATCACGACCTGGATGCCGTACTGATCACGCCGTGTGTCAACG
>NZ_JADDIL010000328.1:0-661 GCF_020826795.1 Microtetraspora sp. AC03309
GTGATCAGCACCGCCCCCGGCTTGCCCAATCGTCCATAGGACACCGCGCCCAGTGCGATCGTGACCAGTGACGCCACCACGACGGCGGTGAGCAGTCCTGACACTCCGGCGTAGTTGAGCGCCACCAGGGCGGCCAGGCCGGATAGGAAAGCCGTGCCGGACACGATGGCGGTCACCCGATGACGGCTGGTCAGGTACTCGGTCCGGGCGGTGACAGGAACCGCCCGAGCGTCCTCGGTTGAGTTCATCGGCGTCAGCATACGGTCGCCGCTGCGATCTCACGGACCACGCTTGGGTCCCTGGCTGTCAATGTGGCACTTGTTGTGACGTCAAAATGATGTCACCATGACATCATGGATCTGCAACCGTATGTCGACGCCGTCCGGCACGAGCTGGGCGTCGCGGCCGCGGCCGGTGGCCCTGAAGCCGAAGCACTGGCCGACCGGCTCACTGCGCCCTTGGAATCCGCGCTGCGCCTGGCTCTTCTGGAAACCCTTTCCGAGGCGGCCGAGCAGATCACGCGAGAACTCGCCCCGGGATCAGTCCATGTCCGGCTCAACGGTCGTGACCCCGAGTTCGTGGTAGAGCCGGCCGAGGCCGACGCGCCTGCACCGTCACCGGTCGCCGACGTTGCCGACGAGGACGGCGGCGGCACCTGGCG
>NZ_JADDIL010000329.1:0-660 GCF_020826795.1 Microtetraspora sp. AC03309
GTCGATCAGCAGACTGATGTTCTCGAACTGCTCTTGACCGACCTCCAGCCACCAGCGCGGGTCCAGGGGGCTCAGGTCGCCGTGGCCGTGGTCATCGTGATCACCGTCGTGATCGTGGTCGCCGTCGTGGTCATGGTCGTCGTCGTGATCATGCTCCTCGTGCAGGATCCTCGGCGCCGCCGGGGTGGACGGTGTGGTCGCCACCGCCGCCTCGGAAACCCCTTGGTAGACGCTCATCGTGGTGGCAGCCAGGATCCACATCCGGACGTAGTCGGCCTCGTTCAACGCGATCGGAATGGTGTTGACCCCAAAGAAGTTGGTGGACACCAGGACCGCCTGCCGGGCATGGTTGGCGGCCAACTCGGCCATGGTGGGCATGGCCGCCAACGCGCTGGCATAGGCCGCTGCCGCGGTTTCATGCCGGGCAGCGATGGCCGCACTGTCGGCGCTGGCCTGCTGCAGCCACGCGCCCATCGCCCACAGCACGGGCTGGCCGGCGCGGCCGGTCAACGCGGTGTACTGGTTGAGGATTTCAGCGGGCTCGCCGGCGAACAGGAACACGTCCAGCACCACGTCGTCGACACTGACGACGTAGGCCGAATCGGCCGGCGCCGTGCCCACCGCGTGCTCGACGCGGCGCATGGTGTTGACGTACAGACC
>NZ_JADDIL010000330.1:0-658 GCF_020826795.1 Microtetraspora sp. AC03309
GTCATCTCGTTTGCTATACGGATCATTCCCTCACGCATGGTGAATGCCGAAGGGTGCTGACTGAAGGCCGGCTGGTTTGTATACATAAATCGCGCCATATCGCGACCGACCTCGTGCAGGAGCGAACCGTATCGGACCAAAATCTGCTCACGCGTCCTCTTCCCGGGCCGTTGCGTCCCCGCCCACGTGATGATCTCCTCAATGCCTTCAGGAAGCGAGGCGAACAAATCCGTGACGATGTCCTGCTTGCTCGGGAAGTGGTGGTAGAGCGCGGCCTTGGTCACGCCGAGCCGCTCCGCGATCTCCCGCATCGACGTCTTGTCGTAGCCCTGATCAGTGAAGAGCTCAAGCGCGACTGACCGGATTCGTGCCCTCGTGTCGGTGCGCCGACGGTCCACTCGATTGCTCCTCTACCTACTTGACGGCCGGTTAGGTAACTGCGTACCTTTCAAAAAGACTAACCGACCGGCAAGTAACTTATCGAGGAGATGCGGCGCCATGGCATTATCGAATCTGTCCGATTCAATGCTCAGAGGGGTCGGAGCAACTGCTATCGGGGTTGCCGTCATCAGGGCGCGAGAGACCGACCACCCAAACGGGCTGGTGAACGATCCACTTGCCGCGGCACTCGCAGCGGCGGCTCGCCAAGGATTCGTAG
>NZ_JADDIL010000331.1:0-657 GCF_020826795.1 Microtetraspora sp. AC03309
GGCGGCAGCAATGCCAACCCCACTGATGTCGCCGAGGTCAAGCCTGACGACGTTGCCCATCAGGGCATCACCTGCAACCCCGATTTCCGAAATTCCTTTAACGCGAACCTGCGTCAGGAGTGAGGTGTGTCATGACGCTGACACTGGATCTACATCTGCCCCGGTGGGCACACGTCGAAGGCGACGCATTCTTCTCCACGGATCGCCAGTACCGGTACTGGCTGACACGGCGGTGGGGACCGGGCCCCTCCCTGATGTTCGTCTCCCTGAATCCGTCCGATGCTGACGAGCATCGCGACGACCAGACGACCAGACGTGACATGGACTTTGCCCGGCAGTTCGGCTACGACGGCGTGACACTGCTCAACCTCAGCGCAGCGGTGATGACCGATCCGAGACTGCTCGCACAGGTGGCCAATCCGATCGGCCCGGACAACGATGCACACCTCGATCGTGAAGCAGCTCGCCATGACGTGATCGTGTTCGCGTGGGGATCGAACGCTGATCCAGCACGGGCGCGTGCCGTGGCCACTCGATTATGGAGTATCACCCGGCAGACCGGCGGGAGCGTCGCCTGCCTCGGCTGGACGGCCGAAGGTCAGCCACGTCATCCGTCACGGCTAGCCAAGGCCACTCCGCTGTCGACATTGACCGCCG
>NZ_JADDIL010000332.1:0-654 GCF_020826795.1 Microtetraspora sp. AC03309
GTTGGGCACGGTGTGCGGGACGCACATGTTGGTGTAGAGGTCTTCTTCTTCGCCCGAGGGGCAGGCGATCGCCGGGCCGGACGACACGGGTGCGGAAAACGCGGCGAGCGCCGGGACGGCGGCCGCAGCGACTGCGAATCCGCCGGCAAAGATCAGTCGTCGCATCGAGATTGGGAAGGTCGCCATCGTCACGCTTTCTCTAGTTATTCGATTGTTTCGTTGCATGGATTCTAAGGAAGCTGGGAAAGATCTGCATTCGATCTATGAGGTAGCTGAGCAAGCGCTCCGAAGAGACCTCTGAGGAGCTATGGGCTGGCGCTGATGGTCGAGCGCGGAATGGGTTGGGGACCCTCTGCTTCGTCTTCCTCGGCCAGGCCGATGCATTCCCCGGCGTTGTGGCCGGTGCACGGGATCGCTCCGCCTCCGCCGGGCAGGTCGACCGCAGGCATATCGGGATTGCCCGGGATACCGCTGAACGGTGACGGTGAGTTCGGCACGAGGAATGGCGTGCAGGTCGTCGTGTAGACGTCCTCTTCTTCGCCGGAGGTGCAAGTGGCCTGGGCGACCGGAGCGCCGAACAGAAGGAACAGCGCGCAACCGACACCGGACAGTGCAGCGGGCACAACGACTGATTTCACCCGAGCAGTCTAGGAC
>NZ_JADDIL010000333.1:0-653 GCF_020826795.1 Microtetraspora sp. AC03309
GCCCAGCAGTTGCCGGTCGCACCGGTGATCACGTCGAACAATGACTGCGCAGACAGACCCAATTTCTCGGCCAGGACGAAGGCCTCGCCCACGGCGATCTGCTGCACCGCGAGCACCATGTTGTTGCACAGCTTGGCGGCCTGACCGGTGCCCGATCCACCGCAGTGGATGATCTTGCCCGCCATGGGCTCCAGCACCGGGCGGGCGCGTTCGACCGCCTCGTCCTCACCGCCGACCATGAAGGCCAGCGTCCCCGCGCTCGCGCCCTTCACGCCGCCGGACACCGGCGCGTCGAGTTGGGCGAGGCCATGTTCGCCTGCCTTCGCGTGAATCTCGCGGGCGTCGTCGACCGAGATGGTGGAGGTGTCGATGAACAACGTGCCTTTCGGCGCAACGGGCAGCACCTCGGCGTAACACGCTTTGACGATGTTGCCGTTGGGCAGTGACGTGATCACCACTTCGGCACCGGCCACGGCCTCGGCGCCGGTGTCGAAGACCTTGGCACCCTTGGCTTCAGCCGCTGCCTTCGATGCCGGCACGGGATCGAAGCCGTGCACCGTATGGCCTGCTGCGACCAGGTTGGCCGCCATCGGACCGCCCATGTGTCCCAAACCGAGGAACGCGATCGTGGTCACGTATGTCTCTCCCTATGC
>NZ_JADDIL010000334.1:0-652 GCF_020826795.1 Microtetraspora sp. AC03309
CTGCGGTGTACTGATCGCCTGAATAGCGGGGGAGTAGGAGGCCCACACCGGCGAACGCGTACCGGGTGAGCCCGGAGCAATCGAACCCCACAGTGCCGGCTCCAGAATCCACCCCACGGCTGGGCCCGGTCAGGCTGCCGCCGCCCCAGGAGTACGGCACTCCGATCTGAGAGCCGGCTCGCCGAATGACGTACTCGACAGCCTGTCTGCCGTAGACGCGGTTGCCGCGCAGCAGGGGTGCGCCGGCGCCGGAGCTCGTCGGCGCAAGCCCCAGCGTTGCCAGGAACTTTCGGCCCATGTCGAATGTCGTCTGGGTGGCGAGAGCACTCGCCTGCAAGGAAGCGTTGGCGATGGCCACCGGATCGCCTGGTGCGCCCGCGCTCAGCAGATTGGGCAGTGTTGGATCCCACTGACCGGCGCCGGGCTCGGCTCGGGCAAGGGGAGTGCCCAACGCCACCGCCGCTGCAGCAACCAGAATCCCTGTGCGCAAGAGCGTGCGGCGTTCACAGCCCACGGAATACACGGAAGGTGTCGAGGGCATCGTCACGCACCCTTTCCGCCGCAGGGGCGGCTGTGGCCGAGAAGACATCTGCATCGTCGGAACTATGGAGCAACTACGTACGTACGTACTCTATATCTAGGGAGTCACATC
>NZ_JADDIL010000335.1:0-652 GCF_020826795.1 Microtetraspora sp. AC03309
TCTCGGTGCTGGCGCTGTTGGCCTACCTGCTGGGGTCTCGACGCAGCGCGCGGTCCAAGGCGTGGGTCAAGGTCGGTTTCGTGCTGTTCGTGGGTGCGGGCATCTATGCCATTCTGCGGCCCGACGACACCACGGTTCTCGCGAATTGGCTTGGTGTGAAACGCGGTACGGACCTGATGGAGTACGTGCTGATCATCGCGTTCGTGTTCGTCACCCTGTCGACGTACCTGCGCTTCAAGGACATCGAGCTGCGCTATGCCCGGCTGGCCCGGTCGGTGGCCCTGCAGAACGTGCGGGTGCCGGAAGACACTAGCGACTGAGCAACGCCACCAGCATGGCGATCCTGGCCTCTTCGAGTTCCGGAAGTGGCAGCACGCGGCGCACCATGGCGGCGCCGTCGAATGTGTTGATGACGATCGTCAGCAGTACCGCGAAAACGTCCTCGGGAATCTGATCGGCCCCCGGTGCACTCTTGGCCGTCTCGTAGATGTTGTCGATGTACTCGGCGAGCACGGTCTGCAAAGGGCCGCGCAGCTTTTCGTCGGTGCGGGCCGCCATCATGAGCTCGTGCCACACGGTGTTGGTTTCACTGCCCGCGATGTCGCGCAGGATCGTCAGCACCGCGGGCAGCGCCGGCTGCTCGGCGGGGATC
>NZ_JADDIL010000336.1:0-652 GCF_020826795.1 Microtetraspora sp. AC03309
GCACTCACTGATGTCTCGGGCGTTGCAGTTGCTCACCGACTATGTGGCTGCCGATTTCCGCGTGACGTTGGACCTGCTGGTGCGCGTCATCGGGGCGGTCGATTGGCCGAAAGTGCGTGCAGGCAACCGGGATACCTATCTGCATCTGTATGAGCGGTTCCTGGGGGAGTACGACCCGGAGCTGCGCAAGCTCTCGGGCTCGTACTACACGCCGCACCAGGTGATCGAGCAGATGGTGCGGCTGGCAGAGGACGTGCTGGTGGGCCGTCTTGATCGGCCGGAAGGTTTCGCTGACCCGTCGGTGGTGGTGGCGGATCCGGCGTTTATGCGAAATTTCTGTGTCTCATGAGACAGTCGAGGCGCGCCGCAAATCCGACTTGACACGTTGACGCCATCACGAGCTTGGAGCTTCTCCTTGCCAGCCCTTAACCACCCGATCGATATGATCCCCAAGCTCCGAGAGCTTCTCAATGGTGCTCCACGACTTGATGAAGTCAGGATCATCGCTTCTCGGGGGGTCCTCAACATCCCGCACGCGCACAGCGACCGGCACACCGGTGCTGACGCCTGTGACAAGTGCATGTTGCTGCGCGAGACTCGGCAGCTGATCGAGCAGCGCACGGGAACTCAGCGCGGTCGCATGTCGTAAGAG
>NZ_JADDIL010000337.1:0-647 GCF_020826795.1 Microtetraspora sp. AC03309
CATGAGGTCCATGGCTGGATTTTGAATCCATCGGTTGGAGTATTGCAAGATGTCGTCGGCTGACGGATTGTTTGAGACGGTGGGGCTGCTATTCGAGGTGGACGGCTCTGGTCGCGTGCAACCGGTGCTGATAACTGACAGAGTCAACAAGCCCGCAAATGCACGGCGCACCGTTGTAGCTCTGCGCATCAATAACTCCAGTTGTCGTTCGTTATACCTTCTTGACGTTGGGTCGTCCAGGTGCCTTGGTTATAACCGTAATGTGCACCGTTCGCCTCAAACCAATTACTGAGGATGTCGCGCGCATTGAGATTTTTATTGGAGACATTGTAGAAGTCGACCTGGCCATCTTTAATTAGGCCTTTCAGAGCTGCGTCGCTTGCAATCTCTGGATGGTAATTGATCAAGCCCTGCAACGCGACAGCATAGTTCGATGTTGTATTGCTAAATCTATTATCGCTGAGTTGATTGGTGAAGAAGTCGTCGCCGTGAACCGTCGTCGGGTCTATTTCAGGCAGGAGTTGATCCTTAAACATCGGCCTCAAGGCGGTCTGGATGGCAGCTGGGATTTGTCCGCCTGGAACAAGTCCTTCTACAGCTGTCAGTCCTCCGCAGAAGGTGTCAAACATCACCCCTGCCTTCTGGTT
>NZ_JADDIL010000338.1:0-647 GCF_020826795.1 Microtetraspora sp. AC03309
GGATCGAGTCGACCTCGTCGACGATGGCGAAGTTGTGGCCGCGCTGGACCATGTCCTCGACCGAGTGCGCCATGTTGTCGCGCAGGTAGTCGAAGCCGAACTCGTTGTTGGTGCCGTAGGTGATGTCGGCCGCGTAGGCGGCACGACGCTCCTCCGGGGTCAGGCCCGACAGGATCACGCCCACGTCCAGGCCGAGGAAGCGGTGCACGCGGCCCATCCACTCGCTGTCACGTTTGGCCAGGTAGTCGTTGACCGTGACGACGTGCACGCCCTTGCCGGACAGTGCATTGAGGTAGGCGGGCAGCACCGCGGTCAGGGTCTTGCCCTCACCGGTCTTCATCTCCGCGACGTTGCCGAAGTGCAGGGCGGCACCGCCCATGATCTGGACCTCGAAGTGCTTTTGGCTCAGCACCCGCCAGGCGGCCTCGCGAGCGACCGCGAACGCCTCGGGCAGCAGATCGTCCAGGTCCTCACCGTCGGCGATCCGCTTCTTGAACTCGTCGGTCTTGCCACGCAGCTCGGCGTCCGAGAGCTTCTCCATGTCGTCGGACAAGGTGTCGACATAGTCGGCGACCTTCTTGAGGCGCTTGACCATGCGGCCTTCACCGAGACGGAGCAACTTCGACAGCACGCTATTTCCCCTGTGG
>NZ_JADDIL010000339.1:0-646 GCF_020826795.1 Microtetraspora sp. AC03309
TGTCGAGGGCGGGCTTGTTGTTGAGGGTGCGCTGGCTCAACAACGACGCCGCCTCGTTGACGCGCTTGCAGGCGTCATCGTCGAGCCAGGAATCATTGGCCTTGGCAATGACTTTGGCGATCTCGACGATGTCGTCGGGTGAGTACGAATCGAACTCGATGCGGGTGGCGAAGCGGGACCGCAGACCGTCGTTGGCCTCCAGGAGACGGTCGATGTCGTTGCTGTAGCCGGCGATGATGACGACCAGGCGGTCGCGGTCGTTTTCCATCCGGGCCAGCAGGGTGTCGAGCGCCTCGGTACCGAACGGATCGGCACGGCCGTCGCGCTCCTGCACCAGGGTGTAGGCCTCGTCGATGAACAACACGCCACCGAGGGCACGGTCGATGGTCTTGGCCGTCTTGACCGCGGACTGGCCTTCGTATTCGGCGACGAAATCCTTACGCGACGTCTCGATCAGCTTCGGCTCGGCGATGACCCCGAGACCGGCCAGGATGTTGGCCACCACACGGGCGATCGTCGTCTTACCCGTACCGGGCGGACCCGCGAAGATCATGTGCTTGGAGGTCTGGGCCACCTTCATGCCGCGGGCGGCACGGATCCGGGCCATCTGGGTCGCCGCCCGGTAGGCCTCGATCTGCGCCTTGAC
>NZ_JADDIL010000340.1:0-639 GCF_020826795.1 Microtetraspora sp. AC03309
GCCAAGGTGTTGGCCCATGCGCTCGACACCGCGACCGGAAAGTTGTTGGACGAAAACAAGTCCCCGTCACGCAAGACCGGTGAGCTGGACAACCGTGGCAGCCAGTTCTACCTCGCGCTGTACTGGGCGCAGGCGCTGGCCGAGCAGACCGAGGACAAGGAGTTGGCTGCGCACTTCGCACCGCTGGCCAAGGCGCTCGGTGAGCAGGAGCAGGCCATCGTCTCCGAACTCAATGCGGCACAGGGCAAGCCGGCCGACATCGGCGGCTACTACTACCCGGACCCGGACAAGACGGCTGCGGTGATGCGCCCCAGCAAGACGCTCAACGACCTGCTGGCGGCCGCCGAGAAGGCCTAGCCTGCGCTCAGCTCTCCGAGTCTGCGCTCAGATCGCCGGAACGCGTGTTTTCTCGATCTGAGCGCAGACTGGACGCCCTGCGCGCGTAGTCGGTTAGCCCGTCGCGCGTGTTTGGTCCGTGTGCCGGTCGACGAACTCGGTGATCAACCGGGTGATGGTGTCGGGTGCCTCGAACATCGGGACGTGTCCGACCCCCTTGAGGGTGGTGACGACGGCGTCCGGCGCCAGGCTGTTGGTGAAGTGCCGGGTGAAGCGCGGCGCGGGCAGCACGCGGTCCTTCTC
>NZ_JADDIL010000341.1:0-638 GCF_020826795.1 Microtetraspora sp. AC03309
CCAGAGAACCCACCCACAGCCGAAGGCCGCGCCGCCACACGTCGCGCAGCGAAAAGGTGCCGGTGACGTATCCGAGAAGCGCGACGACTGCGAAGGCGACGAACGGGATCACCGCGGCCTTCTCGAAGAACAGCAGCCCGCCGAGAAAGACGAGCACACCAACAACCGCATGCCGCGACGACCCGGTCCGCACGAGCAGCACGGCCTCGCCGACCACCCAGGCGAGCGCCGCCTGCATCGGAAGCGTGTTCAGTCCCGCGGCCCACCAGGCGAACCCGGGTAACGCCAGCGGCGTGAACAACGCGAAGGTGAGCGGGATCAGCAGTACCGGGCGCCAGCCGAGGATCACCCACAGCGCCCGCAGCAACGCCAACGAGGCCAGCAGCTGCATCACCACCAGGCTGACCGCGGCCAATACCCAGGAGAACGGGGCTATCCGGGTGATCGCGCCGGACACCAGGAACGCCGCGGGCATGACGTGGCCGTCGTGATCGTCGAACAGATAGGACGGCGACAGCAGATCCTGGGTGCCGGCCCGGCCGATCAGGATCAGATCGTCCCAGTAGAAATAGCCGCCGAATGCGAGTACCGCCCGGACCACCAGGTGCAGCGCGATGAGCGCGGCGGCGATGCGGGCG
>NZ_JADDIL010000342.1:0-637 GCF_020826795.1 Microtetraspora sp. AC03309
GTCTGCTGCTGGTCCTGGGCGCCGCGGCGGCCTGGGCCGATCCGGGCACCGGCAGCAACAACGCAGACGGCGGCAACGTCCTCATCTCCTGGATGGGAATCAAAGACAGCGACAACGTTCCGGTCGCGAAGTACTCGCTGACCCTCAACGAGGGCGGATGGAACGATCCGATCTCGACGGCTTTCGCCAAGGTCTCCTCGATCAGCTACGAGATCTACCTATGCGTCACCACGACCGCGCTGTGGTTGATCAAGTTCGTCCTGGAATTCCAGTGGCTACGTCTGTTCACCGTTCCCTTTCAGACGATCGGACGCGGCGTCACCGAAACGATGGATCGATTCGGGCTAGCTGCGACCGCGCTGGCGATCCTGGCCATCGTCGTCGTCGTCACCGCGCTGCTGGGCAAGACCGCCAAAGCGTTCTCCAACATCGCCATGGGCATGCTGATGATCGGCATTGCCGCAACGATTTTCGCCAATCCCCTCAGTGAACTGGTCGGTCCGGACGGTCTGCTGGCCAAGGGACGCGACACCGGCCTGGAGATCGCCACCTCGGTCTCCGACGGGGCCATGTCCAAGAAGGGCGACGGCGCCAACGTCGATGCCATGGTGGCGCGCCTGGCCGACCGGTTCCTGCG
>NZ_JADDIL010000343.1:0-631 GCF_020826795.1 Microtetraspora sp. AC03309
ATTACGGCGTGACCAAGGCGGTCTGATCCGCTTCCGCCCGCATCTGCGGGTACGTCGGGTACTCGATTCCCGACAGGTACTGCACGGTGCGCACCACCTGAGACGAGTAGCCGAATTCGTTGTCGTACCAGACGTAGAGGATCACGTTGTCCTCGTCGACAATCGTCGCGTTGGCATCGATGATGCTTGCCGCGCGGGAGCCGATGAAGTCGCTGGACACTGCGTCGGTCGCGGCGGTGTAGTCGAGATTGCGGCTCAACGGGCCCGACAGTGACGCCTGGCGCAGGTACTCCAGTGCCTCTTCCTTGGTGGTCGGCCGGTGCAACTGCATGTTCAGGATGGCCACCGACACATCCGGGGTGGGGACGCGGATCGAGCTGCCGCTGATCTTGGCCTTCAATTCCGGCATCGCCTTGGCCACTGCGGAGGCGGCACCGGTTTCGGTGAGCACCAGGTTGAACGGCGCGGACCGGCCACGGCGATCGGCCTTGTGGTAGTTGTCCAGCAGGTTCTGATCGTTGGTGAACGAGTGCACGGTCTCCACGTGGCAACGGGCGATGCCGTACTCGTCGTCCATGGCCTTCAGCGGCGGGACGATCGCGTTGGTGGTGCAGGACGCGCAGGAGAAGAT
>NZ_JADDIL010000344.1:0-629 GCF_020826795.1 Microtetraspora sp. AC03309
CTCGCATGTCGTGGTCGCGCTTGCCCGCCAGACCCGACTTCCGGTGGTGCATGTCGAGTACCGGCAGCACCCCGATGTGACCGTCGACGAGTCCGTCGCGGATTGCCTGCGCGCCTACCGCTGGCTGCTGGATCAGGGTGCGGACCCGGCCAACACCATCGTGGCGGGTGACTCGGCAGGCGGATTCCTGTCATTTGCAACCGTACTCGCCGCTCAGGCCCAGGGCATCGGCACACCGGCCGGCGTCATCGGCGTCAGCCCGCTGCTCGAACTCGATGGCGAGCGCCGTTCCGGCCATGCCAATTTCGCCGAGGACCGGATGGGGATCGGGCTTGCCCTGCCGATGATCGTCGAATGCGTCGGGCCCAAGAACTCGGACGCCTATGCCCTGTCACCGGTCAACGGAGTGCTCACCGATTTTCCGCCGAGCCTGATCATCGCGGCCGAATCGGAGGCGCTGCGTTGCGATGCCGAACGCATGCATGAGGTACTGACCGAGGCTGGGCGATCGAGCACCCTCAAGCTGTGGCCCGGTCAGCTCCACGCTTTCCCGGCATTCCTGCCGTTTCTCCCGGAGAGCCGCGAGGCCCGCGACTGCATGGTCGAGTTCATTCAGGGCTGCTTGGGCA
>NZ_JADDIL010000345.1:0-627 GCF_020826795.1 Microtetraspora sp. AC03309
GGGCATATCCCGGCCATGGCCGCGCGTTGAAGCCGCCGTGGGTATCGAAACGGTGGTTAAGTCAGCCCCCGTGAGCGGTGTGCGGTTCGTCGCGGTCGGCCTGGATGATCCACTGGCCGCCCCGCTGCTGGCCGAGCTGTCGGTCGAATACTCCGAGCGCTACGGCGGAACACCCGAACAGATGATGGTGTGGCTGCGTGGGAAATCGGCCGAAGAGTTCACTCCGCCGGGCGGCGGCCTGTACATCGGCGTCCTCGACGGCATGCCGGTCACCGGCGGCGCCTTCACTCGGTTCGACGCAGACACCGCCGAGCTCAAACGCATCTGGACCGCCGTCCGTTACCGGAAGCGTGGCTACGGGCGGGTGCTGCTGGCCCACCTCGAGTGTGAGATCGCCGCGCGCGGATACCGAAGGGTCTATCTGACCACCGGGCACCTGCAGCCGGAGGCCGAGGCGCTCTACGACTCTGCCGGTTACACCCGGCTCACCGCGCCGCTGCCGGCCGAGGGGGAGGGGACGGTCTTCCCGATCGCCTTCGAGAAGCAGTTGCCGGGGAAGGAGCCCAGGTGAACACCCCGCTGTCGATCCTCGACCTGGCTCCGATCAGTGCGGGCAGTGATGCGGTG
>NZ_JADDIL010000346.1:0-625 GCF_020826795.1 Microtetraspora sp. AC03309
GTCCAGCAGCGCACAACGGATGGTGCCCGGCTCGGCGTCGGGCCTGGGCCGCAGCTCGTGCACGGTCACCGAGCGACGTCGCGCCTCGGCCGACACCGCGTTGGCCAGATGCAGTGCACCGGGCGGATTACGCCAGCTGGTGCGCAGTTCGAGGGTAGGGGCCGGGGTGCCGTCGGCCAGCGGAAAATCGGTGGTGAATCGGGGCAGATTGGTCGCCGACGCGCCCCGCCAGCCGTAGATCGACTGGATCGGATCTCCCACCGCGGTCAGCGCCAGGCCGTCGTCGACACCTCCGCCGAACAGCGAGGACAGCGCCACCCGCTGCGCGTGACCGGTGTCCTGGTACTCATCGAGCAGGACCACCCGGAAACGTTGCCGCAGTTGCTCACCGACCTGAGGGAAGGTCGAGGCCAGCCGCGCGGCCGCCGACATCTGCATGCCGAAATCCATCACCTTGTCGGCGCGCATCCGCTGGTGCAGCGCGTCGATCAACGGTACGAGCTCGGTGCGTTCAGTCTGGGTGGCCAGCATCTTGAGCAGCCACTGGCTGGGCCCGCGGTCACGCTGATAGGGACCGGCGGGCAGGGTGTGTACCAGCCGCTCCAACTCCACATGGGTGTCACGC
>NZ_JADDIL010000347.1:0-625 GCF_020826795.1 Microtetraspora sp. AC03309
GTGCCGGTGCTGACCGCAGCACTCAGCGCGGACTGACCTGGCCGCCGCTCACCCCTTCACCCGATCGATGTGGGCCAGGAAATGCCGTAGCACCCCCTGCGGATCCTCGATCTGTGGCCAGTGCGCGATGTCGTCGGCGAGCATCACGACATCGGGGTCGGGAATCACCTCGAGATACCGCTGCGCCATGTGCCGTCCTGAGTTCGGGTCCGACGGCCCGTCGATCAGCCGCATCGACACGTCGGTCTCCCGCATGGCCCGCACCCACCGATTGCGGTACGTGTAGCGGTCGTTGACGAATCGGCCGACTTTGTGGATCACCCGTTTGCCGTCGTTGTACTCCAGGATCTGGTGGAACTTCTCCATCAGCTCCTGCGACGGTTTGGTATCGGCCCCGAACATCTCCCGGATGGTGGGCTCGACGAGCCGCCGGGACAGCCGGCTGCCCTGTAGCGGACTCATGATGTCGCCCAACGGAGTTCGCGACATCGCCTTCTGCAGCAGCCGTGGCGTGTAGGCCTCGTTGAACAACCCGCCGTTGAGCCAGGTGATCGACTCGATCTCCAGTGCACCGTAGGACCGGTCGCCGAACCGATGGCGGGCCAACAGTTCCTGGCCCACGGAA
>NZ_JADDIL010000348.1:0-624 GCF_020826795.1 Microtetraspora sp. AC03309
ATGCGCAGGTCGAGTAGAAACTGATACGGCGTGGTGTGAAAGGCCCGGCGAAAAGCGCCGATGAACGCCTGGACCGACATCCCGGTCAGTTGCGCCAGCGCATCCAGGTGGATATCCGAGTCCAGGCTGTCATTGAGGTAGTCCACCAACATCGTGCGGGTCCGGGTATCGAAGGTCCGGTGTTCACGCGACTTCGGCGGCGCCTCGGCATATTTGTCCCGGATCAGCAGACGCATGGTCTCGGCGACGGAGTCCGTGAGCAACCGTGCGATCGCATCATCACGGTCGGCGACGCTGTAGATCTCCTCGACCAGGTGATGCATCAGCGGGTCTCGGTATTTGATCCGAGGAAGCAGTGCCGTGTCGCCGATGGCCCGGCATGGAAGGGCAATTTCGCAGTATCCGGCGATCTCGCCCTGGACCAGGGCTGCGCACGGGACCCCGGCGGGTTTCCACCAGATGTCGCCCACGGTCGGCAGCATTTGCCCCGACGGCCCCCAATCGAGCGCGGTCTGCATCGAATGCATTGCGCCACCGCGATATACGTACACCAGATGGTGCGTATCGCTGAAGCTGCACCAATCCGTCGGCTCTGATATCTGCTCAGTGCCGAAGGTGAATGCC
>NZ_JADDIL010000349.1:0-622 GCF_020826795.1 Microtetraspora sp. AC03309
GTCCGCGACCGCACCACCCACCGCGCGATCCTGGCCGTCGACAACCTCGTCGTCGACCTGCGGATCAGCGGCTACAACATCAACGTCCAGCAGACGGTGCAGCTGGCCAAGATCATCGCGGGACGCAACGCACTCTGACGCACCCCGGCCTACGCTGGTCACAGGAGTGCGATATGACGAGTGGTGCTGTGAATCAAAAGGTCCCAGGGCCGAAGTCCCTACGTTCCCGGTGGATCGTGCGCAGCGCCGCCGTCGTCAAAGACACCCTGTTCGCCGACGTCTCCGAATGGCAACGCCCGGTCGACGACACCTATCCCTACCAAGTGCTCTCCATCCGGGTCAGCGACGGCACCTACCGCGACCACAATTTCGCGGCGAACTACGCCTGGATGCGCAACGCCCTGGATTCCGGACGGTTGGTGTTCGGCATCGTCTACACCTACTGCCGACCCAATTGGCCGGCCAACGCCACGACCGTGCGCGCGATGATCGACGCCAACGGAGGGCTGCATCCGCGCATCGCCCTCATGCTCGACGTCGAGCGGGGCGGCAACCCGAGCGGTGACGGGTCGGACTGGATCAACCGCCTCTATGCGAACCTGGCCGGCTACACGGGTGACCG
>NZ_JADDIL010000350.1:0-622 GCF_020826795.1 Microtetraspora sp. AC03309
GCACCAACTCGACGAGGCCGGCCATCAGGCCCAGACGGCGGCGGCGTCCTACGCCGAGGCGCTGACGAGCATCGACAGCGGCAAGGTGGACGAGAATTTCACCCGCGTCCTGGACGGTGCCACCGGCGAGTTCAAGGACATGTACACCCAGTCGAGTGTGAAGCTGCGCCAACTCCTCATCGACAACAAGGCGTCGGCACACGGCATGGTGCTGGAATCGGCCGTCAAGTCGGCCTCGACCGATACCGTCGAGGTGTTGTTGTTCATCGATCAATCAGTGAGCAATGCGGCAAACCCGCAACCTCGGCTGGACCGCAGCAGGATCAAGATGACCATGAAGAAGGTCGACGGACGTTGGCTGGCAAGCAAAGTGGAGCTGCCGTGAGCCGAAGCTGCGCCTACTGGTCGAGCTCGTAGCGGATCAGCCGGGCGCTGTTGGCCACCACGGCCACCGACGATGCGTTGTGCAGGACAGCGGCGAGCACCGGCGAGAGCGCGCCGCCGGCACCGACGAGCAGACCGATGGCATTCACCGCGATCGACATCGCATAGTTCTGCTGGATCACATCGACCGCCCGACCACCCAGCGCCCGCACGTCGAGCAGTCGTCGCAAGTCATCAC
>NZ_JADDIL010000351.1:0-621 GCF_020826795.1 Microtetraspora sp. AC03309
CACTTTCACCTCGGGCAGGCGGCGGCGCAGGATGTCGGCGGCGGCCAGCGTCTCCAGTGTCGGGATGTCACCGGCGCAGGCCAGCACCACATCGGGTTCCCCGGTGGTGTTGCTCGCCCATTCCCAGATCCCCAGCCCTCGGGTGCAGTGTGCGACGGCTTCGTCCATGGTGAGGTAGGTCAGGGCCGGTTGCTTGCCGGCCACGATGACGTTGACGTACTGACGGCTGCGCAGGCAGTGGTCGGCGACCGACAGCAGTGTGTTGGCATCGGGCGGCAGGTAGACGCGCACCACCTCGGGACGCTTGTTGGCGACGTGGTCGATGAAGCCGGGGTCCTGATGCGAAGCGCCGTTGTGGTCCTGGCGCCACACGTGCGAGGTCAGCAGATAGTTCAGCGACGCGATGGGCCGGCGCCAGGTCAGGTGGGAACTGCTCGACAACCATTTGGCGTGCTGGTTGAGCATCGAGTCGACGATGTGGACGAAGGCCTCGTAGCAGTTGAACAGCCCGTGCCGTCCGGTCAGCAGATAGCCCTCCAGCCAGCCCTGGCACAGGTGCTCGGACAGCACTTCCATCACCCGGCCGTCGGGCGCCAGGTTCTCGTCGACGGGCAGCGTCTC
>NZ_JADDIL010000352.1:0-619 GCF_020826795.1 Microtetraspora sp. AC03309
GATTTCGGTGGCATCCATCTCCCGCACCACGGCCCGCGGATGACTGCCGAGATCTCCGGCGGCCATGCCCGCCACGAATGACGGCTCGATATCGGTGACCGTGATCTGGGCAGTGGGGTGCATCTCCAGCAGCTTGCGCGACAGGCCACCCAGGCCTGCCCCCAGCTCGAGGATCTTCGGAGCAGGGACGCCGGCCACCTCGCGCAGCACCATCCGCGCGCACTTCTCGTGGATGCCGATCCTTCGCCGCCCGCCGGCCCGATCCAGCGAATCCATGACCTTGCGCTTGAGGTCATCGACATCATCGCGATCCAGGTACTCAAGCCGTTCGGTCTGCAATCGGCGGTCGAGCCACGAAGCATCCGGCCCGCCACGAGGCATGTTCGCGATGTCGGAGGTTGTGCTATCCACGTAGACCATCATGGGTCATGGCGGTGGCGATCCATGAGTTTTGAGGCATGCGATCATCCCGCGCGCTTGAGCCGGGCAAGCTTCTCGAGCAGGTCGGCGGTTTTCGCCGCGCTTTCGGCGGGTTTCGTCATCTGAGTGGCGACCTCGCGGGCGCGAGCCGAGTACTCCGGTTCCAGGATGGTGCGCAGATCGGCGAGCAGGGTCTTCT
>NZ_JADDIL010000353.1:0-617 GCF_020826795.1 Microtetraspora sp. AC03309
TATAAGGGTGCCGAAGAATTACGGGGTCAAAGAGAAGGACCAGGTTGTCACGCACATCATCAACTTGGTGATGACGGGCAAGCTGCGCTCCGGTGACCGCATCGACCGCAACGAGATCGTCCGTGACCTCGGGCTCAGCCGCGTTCCGATCCAGGAAGCAGTGGTTCAGCTCGAGCACGACGGGATCCTCTCGACGCGATATCACCGCGGCGCATTTGTCTCCCGCTTCGACGAGGCCACCGTTGCCGAGCACCATGAGCTGTACGGGATTCTCAACGGCATCGCCTCGGCCCGCTGTGCCACCAACCCGACGCCGCGCATTGTCGCCCATCTCGATGACACGTTGCGCGCGATGCGTTCAGCAAAGGACACCAAGGCCTTCCAGGGGGCCTGCTGGGTGTTCCGCGACGCGATCAACGACGAGTACGCCGGACCGCGCCTGCATGCCACCATCCGCGCCGGTAAGAGCTTTGCGCCCTCGGAATTCTGGATCGGCTATCCGAAGGCCAAAGCCGAATTCCTGGCCGGCTACGAAGAGGAGATGGCCGCGATCCAGACCCGTGATCCCGAGCGCGCCCGTAAAGCCTGCACCGAGCGCGCAGAACGGATGGCGCAGA
>NZ_JADDIL010000354.1:0-615 GCF_020826795.1 Microtetraspora sp. AC03309
AGGATCGATTCGATATCATAGTTGTTCTCGGCAATCGCTGTCGAGGTGCCCAACTTCTTCGAGGTTGCGGTCGAGGGGGCTGACGGCGCCGGTTCTGGTGCCGCCACCGGTGCCCGGTAGAAGACGAAGAACATCACCGCTGCCAGGGCCATGGCCAGCACCGACACGGCGATACCGGTGATCGCACTACCCGCGCCGCGCCCCTCGCGCTGTACTGCCTGCAGCCCCAAGACACCCGCGACGACGCCGAAGACCCCGACGGGTATCGCCACGAATCCGATACCGGCGGGCACGAACGCGACGGCCAAGGCGCAGATCCCGACGACCAACGCAATCAGGGGCCAACGGGATCCCGCTGTCGGCGGTGGCGGCGGATCCGGCGGTGTGCCGAAAGGCTGCATCGGGCTTCCGAATGCGCCGTTGTCAGCGGGCCAACCGCTTCCCCACTGGGTCATCGCGTGACGAGCCCCCGATCACGGTTGAAAGTACCTGTGAACACCCCTGCGCGAGCATCGTAACCGGCTCTGGCCTGGGGAGCTGACACCAATTTCCCCTCGGCTCGGGCCTGCAAACGGCATCGCGCGGCGGTATACCGGCATGCCCCGAGACTGCCCC
>NZ_JADDIL010000355.1:0-615 GCF_020826795.1 Microtetraspora sp. AC03309
ATCCGGTGGTGGCAGACCGGATGGCGCAGTTCGAGATCGAGCTGACCGGCCTGCGTGGGCTGTGCCGGGATCTGGTGGAGCGTACCGAGGCAGGGAAAGCCGGACCGGCCGACGCCTCGATCGTCAAGCTCTACTACAGCGAATTACTGCAGCGGCTGACCGATTTCGGCGCGGAGATCAGTGGCCTGGACGCGCACACCGTGCTGACCAAACCGGCCTCCAGCGGCTGGGAGTCGGGTGCGTGGATGCTCGATTTCATCGGATCGTGGGAATGGACCATCCCCGGCGGAGCCAGCGAGATCCAGCGCACCATCATCGGTGAGCGCGGGTTGGGCCTGCCCCGAGAACCGAGTGCGGTGTAGATGAGCGAATTCTCCGAGTTGCACGACGAATTACGTTCGGTGGCAACCGATCTGCTCGCCAAGGACACTGTCTACTGGCCGCTGTTGATCTCGGCGGGGTGGGTCGGATTGGACGCGTCCGCGCACGCCGGTGGTGCTGGCGCCACGTTCGCCGAGGTCGCGGTGATCTGTGAGGAATTGGGCCGGGCCGCCGCGGTCACCGGTTACCTGGGCGGTGCCGTGCTGGCCGTCGGCGCACTGAACGCCGTGCAAC
>NZ_JADDIL010000356.1:0-614 GCF_020826795.1 Microtetraspora sp. AC03309
CCACGGTGGCGGCCGCCGTCGCTGCGGGCGGCAGCAATTGCGGTGGCGTGATGGACATCCCGGCCAAGGGGCGGATGGCGATGATGACCGATACCGCCAATGGGTTCTTCGGTCTGTGGCAGCCGGCCGGGCACGACGGCTTCGCACTGTTCAACGAGGCCGGCGCGCCGGTCTATCACCAGCTGACCACCAGCGACTACGCCAAGGCGTTGGACTTCTACCGGACAGTGTTCGGCTGGGCCACGCAGGTGGTGTCCGATACCGATGAGTTCAGGTACAGCACAGCCTCATTCGATGGTCAGGCGCTGGTGGGTGTGATGGACGGATCGGCGTTCATGCCCGAAGGAGCACCGTCGGCCTGGACCACGTTCTTCGGATCCGAGGATGTGGACAAGACCATCGAGCTGGTCGTCGCCAACGGTGGGGCAGTGGTGCGCGGAGCCGAGGACACTCCGTATGGACGACTGGCTGCGGTGACAGATCCGACCGGAGCCGGGTTCAATCTGTCGTCGCTGCAGGGCTGAGAGCGAAGTCGGCGAAATCGAAGCCGGGCACCACCACGCAACTGACCAGAACGGGCTCGTCATCGCGCGGCTTGGCGCGTTGCCAATGGC
>NZ_JADDIL010000357.1:0-614 GCF_020826795.1 Microtetraspora sp. AC03309
GATCAACGACACCGATTCGGGAACAAGGAAATTCGGTCCTGGCCACTTCGACCTGGTGGTCATCGATGAAGCCCACCGTTCCGTCTACCAGAAGTACCGGGCCATCTTCGACTGGTTCGACCCACTGCTGGTCGGTCTGACCGCGACGCCGAAGGACGAGGTCGATCACAACACCTACCGCCTGTTCCGGCTCGAGGACGGCGTGCCCACCGATGCCTACGGGCTCGACGACGCGGTCAAGGAAGGGTTCTTGGTGCCCGCCGTGGGAATTGCCGGCGGAACAACGTTCCTCGACCGGGGTATCCGATACGCCGACCTGTCCGAGGACGAGAAAGACGAATGGGAGTCTCTGGACTGGGGCGACGACACTCCGGACGAAATCACCTCCGAGGAGGTGAACAAGGTCCTGTTCAACGAGAGCACCGTCGACATGGTGCTCGCCGACCTGATGGCCAAGGGACATCGCGTCGCCGCCGGCGACCGGTTGGGCAAGACGATCATCTTCGCCAAGAACCGCGATCATGCCGAGTTCATTGCCCGCCGCTTCGATAACCAATATCCCCATTTGGCAGGACATTTCGCTCGCGTCATCACCCACGGTGTCTCGCACGCAC